>CAYLOB010000057.1:0-5623 GCA_964385205.1 uncultured Candidatus Saccharibacteria bacterium
ATTCACATGGTAAATAGCTTAAAGCTTTGATAGAATAATGATAAAGAAATGGAAACTAAATTTCAAACATCATTTATACCTAAGACAACAATTGTACCAACAATTGATTCTGGACATAGGAAAGGTCCAACTAGTTTCTTTTTAGTGTTTTCTTTTTTTCTTTTTCTCATAAGTATTTTGCTTGGAGGGTTGTCATTTGCTTATTTAAAATATTTAGCGGATCAAAAGGTGAGTATTTCATCTGACCTTGAAAAAAATATAAAAGCATTTGAGCCAGATACTATTAGGCGATACGCTCGTCTTGATAGCAAAATTGATACAGCAAAGTCACTTCTTGAAAAGCATATTGCACTTTCTTATTTTCTAGAATTTCTTGGAAATGAAACACTTAAGAGTGTTCGTTTTTCTGAGATGAAATACTCTCTTTCTTCTGATGGGAAGGAAGCTTCTTTAGGTTTTAGTGGTCAGGCAACAGGTTATAATGCGGTCGCTTTTCAGTCCGCTGTTTTCGGAAAAAATCCTAACCTAAAAAATGTGTTATTTTCTGACCTAAATTTAGATAAATCAGGAAATGTTGTTTTTGTGTTATCTCTAAATATTGATTCAAGTTTTGTATATTACAAGAAGAGTGTTAATGAGAAAGCTGCAGAAAATAAAAATGTTTCTTTAGAAAGTAATATTGACATAAACTAATTTAATGAAAAATTTTATTTCTTTAATTTTAATAGTCGGAGCAATTGGCCTTTTCTTTGGTTATACAAATAAAAGATATCAAGAAATAAAAACAGCGAAAGTTGAAATTGAAGATTTGACAAAGTCACTTAAACAATCAAAAGATATTTTGACTAAAAGAGCTGACTTACAAAAAAGATTTAATGCATTTAAGGCTACAGATCTTAAGTCTTTGGATAGTCTGCTTCCAGATTATGTCGACAATGTTAAATTAGTTCTTGATATGAATACAATTGCGAAAAAGCACGGTATGGATCTGAAAGCGATCAAAGTTAATGAGTCAAAGTCTGACAGTACGGATCAAATAAATCCTATAAAAGAAAAAAATGGATCAATTTCAGTTTCTTTTACTGTTACGGCTCCATACGAAAGATTTGTTAGTTTTTTGAAAGATATAGAAAAGAGTTTGCGTGTGGTAGATGTTACATCTCTTTCTTTTAAGGCAAGTGATACGGGGGTTTATGATTATAGCGTGACACTTAAAACATATTGGTTAAACAAATAATGAAATAAATTCACATGTCAGATATATTAAAAAAAGCAAAAATACCAATCATACTTATTGTCATTTTATTTTTGGCATTTTTGGTTTATAATTTTGTCTTCAAAAAGGATGAATCAACAACAGGACTGACCGAAGATGTGATTGCTGAAAAAACAAAGAGTCAGGAATTTTTACCACTTTTGAATCTTATTAGAAGTGTTGATTTTGACGATACATTTTTCAGTGACAAAGTCTTTCGAAGTATGGTTGATTTTTCTCAACCTGTAAAAGAAGAAAAGAAAGGGAGGGATAATCCTTTTTCTTCTGATATTGTAACTTCTATTGAAACGAACCCTAACGATCCTACACTTGATGCTGCGGAAAGTGTTCAGGCGACAACAACCGTAACTAATACTGCGTCTACATCTCCTAAAGTAACAAAACCTTAAATTTAATATGAATATTTTAGATCTTTTAATTAAAGATGGGGCAATCTCAACAGAACAGGCTCAAAAAATAAATAATAGAACAGAAGAGAGTGGAAAAAGTGTTGAGAGTGTTTTGGGAGAAATGGGAATCACCCCTCTTCAAATTTTGGCTGTAAAAGGTGAATATTTAAATATACCTATTGCAAATGTTAGTGACACTTCTATTCCTTTTGAGATACTTCGATACATTCCGGAGGAGTCAGCTCAATATTATAAAGCTGTGCCACTTTCACTTAGAGATGGTGTGCTAGAAGTTGGACTTGTTGACCCTGATAATTTGGAAGCAAGCATCAAAAAATAATTTACCTTTTAAACTTTTTATTATTTCAGAAGAAGACTTTGAAAAGGCTATAAAGTATTACAAAGGTCTTTCAGGTGAAGTAACAAAAGCTCTCACTGAACTTGAAACCGATCTGTCTGACGAAGAAAAAGAACTAAAAAAGAGTTTCAAAGAAGAAAATCTATCTAGAAAAATAAATGAAACAAACATTATTGAAGATGCTCCTGTAACTAAAATCGTGGCAACGATTCTTCGGTATGCAATCGAAGGAGAATCTTCAGATGTACATATTGAGCCGATGAGTGAAAAAGTGCGTGTACGGTTTCGATTAGACGGATCGTTACATACAAGTTTGATTTTACCTCTTAAAGTACACAATGCAGTTATTGCCCGCATCAAAATTCTTTGTAACATGAAGCTTGATGAGAAAAGAAAACCTCAAGACGGTCGTTTTTCTGCGCGTATTGATGGAAGGAAAATCGATTTTCGAGTTTCAACATTTCCTACATATTTTGGTGAGAAAATTGTGATGAGAATTTTAGATCAAGCTAAAGGTGTTAAAGGTCTTGATAGTCTAGATCTTCGTTCTCACGACCTTGCTCTCATACGGGAAGCTATAACAAAGCCATATGGTCTCATTTTGATTTCAGGTCCAACCGGAAGTGGAAAAACAACAACATTATATTCAATGTTGTCAGAAATAGATAAAGAAACAAACAATGTTTTGTCTCTTGAAGATCCCGTTGAGTACAACATGGAAGGTATCAGTCAGTCTCAGGTACGTCCAGAAATAGGTTATACATTTGCTACGGGATTGCGAACTACTTTACGTCAGGACCCTGATGTCATTATGGTGGGAGAGATTCGAGATAAAGAAACTGCACAGCTTGCAGTTCAAGCGGCACTTACGGGACACTTAGTGCTTTCTACTATTCACACCAACAATGCAATCGGAGTAATTCCTCGGTTGATTGATATGGGTGTTGATCCGTACCTTATTGCACCAACACTTATTTTATCAATGGCACAAAGACTTGTGTCACGTATTTGTCCAAATAGTGGTAACGTAATTCCTGTTGAAGGAAGTCTTAAGACCATGATAGATAAACAGTTCGAAGACTTGCCGGAGGAATATCGAAAGCAGATTCCTGAAACTAAAGAAGTTCTACAAGCAACACCGACTGACGATTGTCCAAAAGGTACTCGAGGACGTATGCCTGTTTTTGAAACTTTTAAAATAGATAAAAATATGGAAAGAGTTATTTTAACTAGTCCTACAGAACCAGAAATTTGGAAAGTTGCTCGGAAAAATGGTATGACGACTATGCGAGAAGATGCTATCATTAAAGCACTTAATAAACAGGTTCCTTTTGAAGAGATAAGTAATTTAATTTAATTATATTTAATAGTATACTTATAAACACATATGGCAGATACAGAAAACAAAAAAAAATATAAAATAGCAATCGTTGATGACGATAAGTTTCTTCTTAGTATGTACTCAATGAAGTTTACAAAAGAAGGTATGGAAGTATTTGCAATGCCTGATCCTAAAGAAGCTCTTGAAAAAATTAAGGGGGGACTCACTCCAGACATTTTAATTCTAGACGTTGTTATGCCTGGGATGGATGGTGTGGAACTACTGCAAGCAATTCGTGAAGCTAAACTCATTCCAGATACAGTTGTCATTATTCTTTCTAATCAAGGTCAACAAAGTGACATCGATAGGGCAAAAGTTTTTGGCATTCAAGGGTATATAGTAAAGGCGACCACAATTCCATCTGAAGTGTTGCGAGAGGTCTTAGAAATTGCATCAGAAAACGGAAAATAGTTTAGGGGGGGCGTGTATTTTGGAAATTCAATATTGAAAATTAATTTATTTAAGCATGGCAATACAAGATTATAAAAATGAACTAAATGATCTTATAGATTCTGTTATAAGAGAAGGTGCCTCTGATCTTCATATATCTGAAGGTAGAGTTCCAACTCTTCGAGTTAACGGAGTGCTTATTCCTCTTGTTAAAAAAGATCCTCTAAAAAGAGAAGATACAGATGCGTTTCTTTCTCTACTCATGACAGTGGAAAATAAAAAACTTTTTTTAGAAAGAAAGGAAATGGATTTTTCTTTTGAATACAAAGAAGGTGCCCGTTTTCGAGGAAATGCATTTTTTCAACAAGGTCACGTTTCTATTGCATTACGATTTATTCCAAAAGTTATTAAAAATTTAGATGATTTGAAATTACCTAGTATTTTGTCTGAATTTGCGAGAAAAAAACAAGGCTTCTTTTTGGTTGTGGGGCCAGTAGGACAAGGGAAATCAACAACTCTTTCTGCAATGATTGAAATGATAAACCAAGAAAGAGCTGAACATATTGTTACAATTGAAGATCCGGTTGAGTATGTATATGAACAAAAAAAGTCGATTATTGACCAGAGAGAAGTCCATACTGACACAAAAGATTTTGCTTCATCACTCATTTCTGTACTCCGAGAAGATGTAAACGTACTTTTAGTTGGTGAAATGAGAGATCCAGAAACTATGGCAGCTGCTGTTACTGCAGCTGAAACAGGGCATTTAGTATTTTCTACACTTCACACAAACAACGCTGCACAAACTATCGATCGTATAATTGACTCTTTTCCAGCTAACCAACAAGATCAGATCCGTATTCAGCTCGCCGCTTCACTTATTGGTATATTTTCACAACGTCTTATTCCAAGAGTTTCAGGTGGTCGTGTACCCGCATATGAACTTCTTATTTCAAATAGTGCAGTTTCAAACTTGATTCGTGAAAAGAGAATTCATGAAATAAATACAGTTATAGAAACTGGTTCTGAGCAAGGTATGATAGATATGAATAGATGTTTGGCTGACTTAGTTAGAAGTGTTGATATTTCAAGAGAGTATGCTTACCGTAATGCCTTTAATCCAAAAAAGCTAGAGAGGCTGGTATAAAAATTTAGTAAGATTTGATGAATATTTTTAAGCTATGTTATTTAACTATAAAGCAATAGATAGTAATAATCAGGAGGTTACAGGGTCAGTTGATGCTCTGTCAGTTGATGTTGCCATAAGTTCTCTTCAAAAGCGAGGACTTGTTATTGCTTCTATTAATCCTGCAGATAAGGTGGGTTTTGGTAGTAATGTTATTTTGTTTGAACATATTTCTAATAAAGATGTTGTTATTCTTTCAAGACAGCTTGCTACTCTTTTTGGGGCACAAGTGTCAGCGCTCCGTGTTTTTCGTCTTTTGGCTTCAGAAACTGAAAATAAAGCTCTAGGGAAAAAACTAGCACTTATTTCAGAAGACATTCAAGGAGGATCAAGTATTTCAAAAGCACTTGCAAAACATCCAAAAGCTTTTTCAGTATTTTACGTCAACATGGTTCGTGCTGGTGAGGAGGCAGGAAAACTCGACGAAACATTTGTTTATTTGGCCGACTATTTAGACAGAAACTACGCAGTAACTTCGAAAGCTAAAAATGCACTTATTTATCCTGCATTTGTTATTTTCACATTTATTTCTGTTATGTCGCTTATGCTTACTGTTGTGATTCCAAAAATCTCATCAATTATTGTTGAATCAGGTCAGGAAATTCCAGTCTATACAAAAATTGTTATCGCTTTAAGTAATCTT
>CAYLOB010000058.1:0-5607 GCA_964385205.1 uncultured Candidatus Saccharibacteria bacterium
AAGTTATATGAATGGATTTGGTATTGAAGACAAAACTAATATTGATCTTCCAAACGAAGCTAAAAATATTGTTAGTTATTTAAAAAGTCCAAGAGATATTGAATATGCAACTGCATCTTTTGGTCAAGGTATCGCTCTTACACCAGTTTCTATCATCAGAGCTCTTGCAACGCTTGGGAACGGTGGAGTGTTAGTAGAACCGCACCTTATAAAAAAAATAAATTACAGAACAGGGTTGTTTAAAAATAAAGAGGTAGAAGAACCTAAACGTGTTATAAAGGAAGAGACATCCGATGAAATATCACGAATGCTTGTTGAAGTTGTGGATACAGCACTCCTTGATGGGAAGGCCAAAAATCCTCATTATCGTATTGCTGCAAAGTCAGGAACTGCTCAAATTGCGAAGTCTGAAGGTGGTGGATATTATGAGGACAGGTATTTACATTCATTTTTTGGTTATTTTCCAGCATATGATCCCAAATTTGTAGTATTTTTATATACTGTATATCCTAAAGGGGTTAATTATGCTTCGAACACTTTAGCGCAACCATTTCTTGATATGAGTAAATTTCTATTAAATTATTATGAAATTCCTCCGGATAGATAAAATTACAGGGTGTAAGGGTTTGAGTGTATAAGTGGATAGAGATAAAATTTAAAATCAAATATGAAAAATATACTTAAAAAAATAGTTATAAAGATCCTTACATTAGAGGCAAAATTTGTGCTCAAAAAGTACAAACCAAAAATTGTTGCTGTTACAGGAAGCGTTGGTAAGACTTCTACGAAGGATGCTATTTTTACTGCACTTTCAACAGAATTTCATGTGAGAAAAACTATGAAAAGTTTCAATAGTGAAATCGGGATCCCGCTTACAATCCTTGGACTTCCAAACGGGTGGTCAAATTTTAATGTTTGGTTTTCAAATATATTTAAAGGACTTTTATTAATTGTGAAAAAAAATGAATATC
The DNA here is from genome assembly GCA_964385205.1 of uncultured Candidatus Saccharibacteria bacterium. Lineage (GTDB taxonomy): Bacteria > Patescibacteriota > Minisyncoccia > Phycocordibacterales > CAIRYW01 > JAUPVJ01. The sequence continues at coordinate 972 of CAYLOB010000058.1, forward strand.
CAGAATGGCTTGTACTTGAGGTTGGTGCCGATAGACCAGGAGATATTTTAAATATTGTAAAATGGGTTCAAATTGATATTGCGGTTTTTACAAGAATCGGAAAAGTTCCTGTGCATGTTGAATTTTATAAATCACCAGCAGAGGTTGTAAAAGAAAAATCAAATCTTCTAAAAGGACTTAAACCTGACGGACTTGTTGTTCTTAATGCTGACGACGAGGATATAATAAAATTTAAGGATCACACAAAAGTTAAATGTGTAACATTCTCAATGAAAAATCCTGCCGATGTGGTCGCAAGTTACCCATCTATTTTGTATGAAGAAGACGGCTCTCCTAAAGGCATGGCTGTTAAAGTTGATATAAATGGAAGTAGTTTTCCTGTACTTCTTAAAAATGTTATCGGTACGCAACATATTTATCCAATTGTTGTATCATTTGCTATTGCAAACGAACTAAAATTAAACTTAATTAAAGTTTCAACAGCTTTTTCTGAACACGAATTCCCACCAGGACGAATGAATATTATAAAAGGAAAAAAGAATACGGTCATAATAGACGACACGTACAATGCGTCTCCGCTTGCAGTTGAAGAGGGTATTTCAATTATTGATTCTGTAGAGTCAAAGGGTAAAAAAATAGCCATATTAGGCGATATGCTTGAACTTGGAAAACATTCTGTCGAAGAGCACATGCGTCTTGGAGCTCTTGTTGCACCTGTTTTTGACAAACTTATTGCAGTTGGAATGCGTTCAAAAGATTTTCTTCTTGGTGCAAAAAATAAAAAAATGAAAGATAAGGATATTCATTGGTATGGGTCATCTTTTGAAGCTCAAAATGATATTTTAGACGTAGTGCATGAAAACGACCTCATTTATATTAAAGGTTCTCAAGGGGCCAGAATGGAAAGAGTGGTTGAAAAATTGATGTTAGATGAGTCCAGAAAGAAAGATTTGCTTGTCAGACAAGAAGAAGAGTGGCTCAGTAGATAAATTTAATAGAAATATTGTATAATGAGAAAATGGATAAATTAAGTAAAAAAATTACACTTGGAGCAAGTTTACTAGTAATAGTTTCTATTTCTTTTTTTGCTGGTCTCTATGTAAATTATGAAAAAGTCAGTGCTCTTGATTCGATTTCAAATGTAATAAATAAGGACTCGGAGGTTTCAGCTAAAGTTGATTTTTCAACTTTTTGGAAAGTGTGGGACATAATGAACAAGAAACATATTCTGTCTGGAACCGCATCGAGTACTCCTGATCAAGAAAAACTTTATGGAGCCATTGAGGGTCTTGTTGACTCGCTGGGTGATCCATATTCTGAATTTATGCCTCCTGAAAGAGCTGGACAGTTTGATGAAGAACTTTCTGGAAGTTTAGAAGGAATAGGTGTGACTGTTGGTTTTAGAAACAAATTAATAACTATAATTTCACCACTAAAGGGATCTCCTGCTGACAAAGCTGGTGTTCGTGCAGAAGATGTTGTTTTAAAGATAAATGGTAAAGATGCGACAGGTATGACTGTGACTGAAGCTGTTAAACATATAAAGGGAAAGAAGGGAACAGAAGTTAAACTTGTACTTGGAAGAAAAGATGCACCTGCACCAATTGAAATAAGTATTATACGTGACACAATTATGATACCGACTCTTGATAAGAAGGTTTTGCCAGGAAAGATATTTGTGATCACTCTTAATGAGTTTAATGCAGTTTCAAGTGACTTGTTTAAGAATGCAATGGTTGAGTTTTATGATGGAGATTATAAAAAACTTATTATTGACCTTCGAAATAATCCAGGTGGATATTTAGAGGCGGCAGTAAACATGGCTAGTTTCTTTATACCAGAAGGAAGAGTAATTGTAACTGAAGATTATGGAAACAAACGTCCATCGATTATTCATCGAAGTAAGGGCTTTGCCACATTTGGAAAAAATAAAAAAATGGTTGTTTTGATAAATGGTGGTTCAGCTTCGGCTTCAGAAATATTGGCTGGTGCGCTTCAGGATTATGGTTTAGCTGAACTTGTTGGAGAACAAAGTTTTGGAAAGGGGTCTGTTCAAGAACTTGTACCTGTAACTAAAAATACTCAGGTAAAACTTACTGTAGGGTATTGGCTTACACCAAATGGTAGATCTATTTCAAAGGCAGGTTTGACTCCAAACTTTGTTATTGAGCCTACTGAAGAGGATATAAAAGCGCAAAAGGATGTACAAATGGAAAAAGCTATATAAATAGTTAAGTAAAGCTCAGTTATTAGACAAAACAGGCCTTTTCTTATATAAGACCGACGTTAGTAATTAAATAAATGTACAGTATATATGAAAGTTATTCTACTTAAAGATGTTGCAAAGGTTGGAAAAAAATTCGATGTAAAAGATGTATCTGATGGATATGCTCTTAATTTTCTTATTCCACAAGGAAAAGCAAAAACAGCAACGACGGACGGGTTAGCAAAGGTTGAAACTCTGAAAGCTTATGCAGAAGGAGAAAGAAAGGTTCAAGAAGACCTGCTTTCTAAGAATCTTCACGAGATTGATGGTAAATCTATTGAGATAAAAGAAAAAGCAAACGACAAGGGTCATCTGTTTGGTTCACTCCATAGAGAAAGAATTGCTGAAATTCTGTCTCTGTCAATCCACTCTTCTATTGAACCATCGTTTGTTGTTCTTCCAAAGCCTATAAAGGAAACAGGTGAGCATGAGGTGGTTATCGAAGCTCATGGTAAGAAAGCTGTTGTTAAAGTGACAGTTCTAAAAGCATAAAAAGAGTAAAACAAAAAGCCGTTGCGCGAAGCGCAACGGCTTTTTGTTTTTAGAACTATTTACTCTACGTGAGCGATCTTTAGAACCTTTGATGTCCCGTCAAAATTTTTCTTTCTTTTTTCTCCAAATTTTACAGTTCCATCTTTAAGTGCAAAAAGAGTATGGTCTTTTCCAACTCCAACGTTTTTTCCAGGAAGAACTTTTGTTCCTCGTTGTCGAACGATGATTGATCCTGTTTTCGCAACTTCACCTTCATAGAGTTTAACTCCAAGGAATTTTGGTTTTGAATCCGTCAGGTTTTTGGCGACTCCACCGGCTTTTTTGGTTGACATAGCTTGTTTGGGTTATAATTAACTTGTGAGGACCATTATAAATGACTTTCTGTCAAAAATCAAGGTTTTTTATGAGGATCAAAAAGAGGAGATTTTGGTATCTTTAGTGATTATTTTTGTCGGTTTGGCGTCGTTTGGACTAGGTAGGTTGTCGGTAAATTCGGCTCAAAATGACGAAATACAGGTAGTTTCTGGGACTGCTAGTGCAATACAGGCTGTTGATAATTTAACTCAAAATTCAGCTCAATTAGAAGTAAAAACGGAAGGAGGTTCTGTTGTAGCTTCCAAAAACGGCACAAAATACCATTATCCTTGGTGCGGTGGAGCGAAACAAATCGCAGAGAAGAATAAGATAACTTTCAATTCTATAGAGGAAGCAAGGAAAGCGGGGTATATGCCGGCGGGGAATTGTAAGGGACTGAAGTGAGGGTAAAAGGGTGTGAGGGTTTGAGTGTTAAAGTGAAAAGAAAATTTTTAGATTATAAACAAAAATATCAATATGATTGAATTAGAGAAAACTTACTTACTTAAATATTTTCCTAAAGATTTTGATTTTTCAGAATACAAAGAAATTTATGATGTATATGTTGGAGTTGGTGATCACCCTATTTTGCGCGTGAGGAAAAATGGTGAGAAGTATGAAATTACCAAAAAATACCCAGTTTCAGGAACAGATTCATCTAAACAAATAGAAAACACCATAGAGATTTCTGAGGGAGAGTTTTGTGAGCTAGCTAAGCTACCTTCAGGCAGAAAAATAAGAAAGTTTCGTTATGATTATTTCTATAAAGGACAGAATTTTGAATTTGATGTATTTAAAGATGATTTGTTTGGATTGGTGTTAATAGACGCTGAATTTGCCACAGAAGATGAAAAAGACCGATTTTCAATGCCAGACTTTGCACTTGTTGACGTTACTCAGGAAAAAATTTTTGCGGGAGGTGTTTTATCTGGAAAGAAGTATGAAGATATCGTAGAAAGGTTGAACTTTTATAATTACCAAAAATTAAAATAACATGGAAGCTGGGGCAATATTCATAATTCAAAACGAGGTGGGGTGCTTTCTTTTGGAACAGAGAAATGCTGATTCGAAACGCAGTCAGTGGGGATGGGTTTTTCCAGGCGGTAAAAAAGAAAGTTTGGATAAAGATACTCTTGATACTGTTGTTAGGGAATCTTTTGAGGAATTTGGTATTAAAATAGGTAAAGAAGCAATCCAAAAAATAGGAGAGATCAGTCGGGAAACTGAAGAAGGATTTTTATCTATCTATTTGATTAAAATTTCGCAACCTCCAAAACTCGTTATAACTGAAAGCGCAGGAGGCGGATGGTTTTCTTTAGAAGAAATAAATAAGATGGAACTTGGATTTAATCAGAAAGAAAGGATTTTTCCTATATTCATTTCTTATTTAAAAAATCATAAATGAGTTTTTCGGAGTCTTTTAGATTTTCGGGTTTGAGCCAGATGATTGAGTTGTCTCTTTTGAACCATGCCATTTGGCGTTTTGCATATTGGCGGATTTCGATGTTAAGGCGTTCAATCATT
>CAYLOB010000059.1:0-3756 GCA_964385205.1 uncultured Candidatus Saccharibacteria bacterium
ACTTGCAATTTTCTGTCTTACAATAGTATTAACGCTTCTCGTATTCGTTCCGGGGGTCGGATGGAAACATGGCGGAGCGCTTCGATGGATAGAGATTGCAGGAATAAGTTTTCAACCATCTGAGCTGCTTAAAATTGGATATATATTATATTTAGCTGCCTTTTTCTCTAAACAAAAGGGGAATGTATCAAATTTGCTTCACGGACTGGTTCCTTTTGGAATAATATCAAGTGTTGTTGCTATTATTTTAGCTCTTCAACCAGACAATGACACAATGCTTATGACTTTGTTTGCTGGACTTGTAATGTTTTTTGTCGCAGGAGCGAGGTGGAAAGATATAGGTATCATATTTTTAGTTGGAATCATTGGTCTCATTGCTATTTTTTATACAAGGCCTTATATCCGAGAAAGAGTAATGACATTTATTCATCCAAGTGCCAATTCACTTACTTCAGGATATCAAATTCAACAATCACTTATTGCGATTGGCTCGGGTGGTTTTTTAGGAAAAGGTTTTGGGCAAAGTTCACAAAAATTTAATTTTTTACCAGAGCCAGTTGGTGACTCTATATTTGCCGTTGCGAGTGAAGAGTTTGGTTTTGTTGGCAGTGTTGCGATTGTACTTTTGTTTCTTTTCTTTAGTATTAGAGGACTGAAAATTGCCACGAAGGTTGATGATGATTTTGGTAGACTAGTTATCATAGGACTTGTTATACTTATTGTATCCGGCTCATTTATAAATATTTCTGCTATGCTTGGAATTATTCCACTTTCTGGAACACCGCTCGTATTTATAAGTCACGGAGGGACATCGCTTTTCATCACCTTAGCAGTAATGGGTATTATATTTAATATATCCAAGCATAAACATAAAAAAGTATCATAAATATATGAAAATAGTATTAACAGGAGGAGGTTCGGGTGGGCATTTTTATCCACTCATTGCGGTCACAGAAGCGATTCGGGACATTGTTCGTGATGAAAAAATTATTCAGCCGAAGATGTATTATGTAGCACCAAGTCCATATAATGCTGGGATGTTGTTTGACCTTGAAATAGAATTTGTAAAAATAAGGACGGGTACAAAAATTAGAAGATATTTTTCAATTCGAAATATATACGACATAGTGCTCACAGCTTGGGGATTTGTTGAGGCCTTCTTTAAAATTTTCTTTATTTTTCCAGATGTTATTTTTAGTAAAGGAGGATTCATGAGTCTGCCTGTTGTATACGCTGGAAGGATTCTACGAATTCCAATCATTATTCATGAAGGAGACAGTGTTCCTGGAAGAGCTAATCTTTTGGCTGGAAAATTTGCAACAAAAATTGCTGTTTCTTTTGCTGAGGCAGGTGAGTTTTTTTCTAAAGAAAAGGTGGCTTGGACAGGCAGTCCTCTTAGAAAAGAGGTATTAATTCCCGCAAAGGAGGGTGCGAGAGAATATTTAGGTCTCGAAGCAAATACCCCAGTTATTCTTATAATGGGTGGATCTTTAGGTGCTGAAAAAATAAACAACACGGTTCTCGATGCGTTGCCAAATTTACTTGAAAAATATGAAATAATTCACCAAACTGGAAAATTAAATTATGAAGATGTAAAAGGTGAGTCTGGAATTATATTAGAAAATAACCAGCACAAATCACGGTATCATTTATTTGATTATTTAAATCCTCTTGCAATCAGAATGGCTGCGGGAGTTTCAAATGTTGTTGTTTCAAGAGGTGGGTCTACTATTTTTGAAATCGCTTGTTGGGGAATTCCTTCAATCATTATTCCAATTGCCGACTCAAATGGTGATCATCAAAGAAAAAATGCTTACAACTATTCTAGAAATCACGCAGCTTTTGTTGTTGAAGAGAACAATCTTACGCCTGAGATATTTCAAACGGAAATTAATGACATCATAAGTAACAAAGACAGATCAGACAGAATGAAAGCTGGTGCACTTGAATTTGCTAAGCCAGATGCGGCTAAAAAGGTTGCAGAAGCTATTGTGGCGATCGCACTTTCGCACGAAAAGTAGCACTCCAGAATACACTCTTTCAAGAGCCGCTAAAATTCTACTGAATTTTAGCTTCTGTTCGCCTCGCCAGGCTTACAATCTCTTTAAAGAGTGTATTCTTCCACTGAGAGTGAGGGAACAATAGATTCAGGTTTTGTTGCATCTTGATTTTTAATGGTAGAAACAACTTAAATATTAATTAGTCCGCAATAATAATTTTTTAATTTTCCACGGGGGGGTATAATAAACACATGAAAAAAAACCTATTGTTAATCATTGTACTCTGGTGCCTAGTTCCCGCATATTCTTCTGCTACCACATTTTACTATAATGATGGAGGTAGAAATCATGAGTGGACGGATCTCGTATCTTGGTTTATGGATGAGACATTTCAAACTCTTCCTGCATCTGTGCTTCCTGGAGTCTCAGATGACGTTATTATACCGTCAGCAGAAGGGGTATGGGTCGACACTAATAGTGGACCAGTTCCAACTATTCGTAGTCTCACAATGAATGGAGGTTCTTTTGTTGGTCTTCCGATGATTGTCACAAATGGCATGATAGTAAATTCCGGCAGTTACATACTTTTAAGTCCTGGTGATGAAATTACAGGTGATGTCACATTCAATGACGGGTCTACAGGTAACGGCAGTATAGTAGGTAACGTTATTTTCAATGGCATTTCAGTTTTTTCATCAGGCACAATCCATGGTGATGTCACATTCAATGATTCAAGTCGCCTTCAAAACAATGTGATCGTTGAGGGTTTGGCGACCCTCAATGACAGTAGTTATAATGATGGGACTTTAAACGGTAATGCAGTTTTTCGTGATACATCTTCGAATAATGGTACTGTAGAAGGCAATGCATGTTTCGAAGCCGGTGCGACAAACAGTGGTACTGTAAGTGGAATTAGTTCTGCCTGTGACGGTGTTGTTCCTGTGCTTTCTCTTGGTTCACCAGCTACCGCCCTTCCATCTGGAACGACCACAACTGTCCTCTCAGTTACGACTGATGAAACGGCTATATGTAAATATGGAACAGTTGCTGGTACTGAATATGATTCAATTGAGAGTACTTTCAGCACGACTGCTGGCACGACTCATACCCAGTCCTTGACTGGTCTTACTGATGGAACATCGTATACATATTATGTAAGATGTACCGATGCCTCAAGTAATATAAACACATTAGATTATACAGTATCGTTTTCTGTTGCTTCTCCAACTATTGTTGAGAATAATAACAGAAGTGGTAGTGCTCCAAGATCAAGAGTTGTACCGACATCTGTCGTAGTTTCACCACCACAAACTATCGTATCTCCTCAAACCATTGAGCAAATCAAAACTATACTAAACACACTCATTGCAGAACTAAACCAAAGAATCGCAAACGGAGAAACTGCAGACAACGCCCCTTCTACTACCACACCTCTCTTCACCAGAGATCTTAAACTTGGGCTTGTAGGTGAAGACGTTAAAGCTCTTCAAATCTATCTAAATACTCACGGTTTCCCTCTAACTACTACAGGAGCAGGTTCTCCTCAAAACGAAACTACCACCTTTGGACCTTTGCTTAAATCCGCTCTTATCAAGTTTCAGATTGCAAACAAGATTACTCCGGCGGAGGGGTATTTTGGAGAGAGGACGAGAAAATTTGTTGTGCAATAAATTTATATACTCAAAAGTAGGCAGGTAAGCCATCTTTTTGCTATAATAGCTTTCATGGATTCAAAAACAGTAAAAGTCAGGTTCCC
>CAYLOB010000059.1:3766-5445 GCA_964385205.1 uncultured Candidatus Saccharibacteria bacterium
GCACTTTGGTAACATACGAACTTTCGTATTTAACTACCTTTTTGCTAAACAAAATAACGGTAAAATCGTTCTCAGATTCGAAGATACTGATACTGCCCGAAATAAACCAGGAGCCGATTTAGGACAGATAGAAATATTGAAAAAGTTAGGTATGGATTTTGATGAAGGTCCATATTACCAATCCCAAAGAAAAGATATTTATAAAAGGGAATTGGAAAGAATTATACAGGAAGGAAAAGCGTACGAAGCAGAGGGCAACCAGTCTGGAACCGGTAAAGTAATTCGAATTAAAAATCCTGAGAAAGACATTATTTGGAAAGACCTTGTGAAAGGGGAAATAAAAATTTCCTCAAGTTCATTTAAAGATGATCAAGGTAATTCTGATTTCGTTATTGCGAGGTCAATAAATGATCCACTTTATCATTTTACAGTTGTTGTAGACGATTCGCTGATGGAAATCACTCATGTCCTACGAGGAGAGGATCATGTTACTTCGACACCAAGACAAATAATTATTCTTGAGGCATTAGGTAGTGAAATTCCTTTGTATGGCCATTTTCCTACAATTCTAGGTGAAAATAAAAAGAAGTTAGGAAAGAGAAATGGAGCTGTACCAGTAAGAGAATATTTAGAAAAAGGATATATTCCCGATGCGATCCTAAACGCCATCTCACTTTTAGGTTGGAATCCTGGAGGAGACCAAGAGATTTTTACGCGTCAGGAACTTATTGAAAAGTTTTCACTTGAAAGGGTGCAACAATTTCCTGCTGTTTTCACAGGAGACAAACTAGATCATATAAACAAGGAGCATTTAAAAATGATGCCATTTTCTGAAGTTGAAAAAGAAATAATAAATCATATTCCTCTTAAATTTCATAATCACCCATTAATAAAAAAGGTAACACCCCTAGTCTTTGAAAGAATTTCAAAATGGGGTGATGTTGATTTGTTTTTTGTAGATGGTGAATTTGATTATTTTTTTGAAAAACCTGTCTTTAAAAAGGAAGAGCTTATTTGTCCAGAAAAGATGCGAAAAGGTGTTGAGTTAGAGATACAAACTGTAGAAAAAAATATGACAGAAGTTTGCGATTTACTTTCAAAAGTAGAAGATTTTTCAAGTGAAAATATTAAAAATGCTCTTTGGGATTATGCGACAGAGAAAGGGAGGGGGATAGTACTTTGGGCAGTTAGGTTTGCCCTTTCAGGACGTGAAAAATCAACAGATCCATTTTTGATTATGGATATAATCGGTAAAGAGGAAACTTTAAGTAGACTTTCTCATGCCAAAGAAATTTAAAAAAACATACGCATTTACACTTATATTGTCACTTTTATTCTTTTTTTGTAATCCAACAACAGAAGCTTCTATTGTTGATACTATAAAAGACAAAATAAGGTCCAAGTCAGAAGAGGTTGAAAAAATTAAACAGGAAATTACAGTTTATCAAAAGGAACTCGAAAACACTGGCATAAAAGCAAAATCTCTAACTGAGGATATTACCACACTCACAAAAACAAAGAAGAAAATTGAAACTGATATAAATGTAACTTAAAAAAATATCAATAAAACAGTTTCGACCATCAGTGAATTGCAAGCAGACATGGAAGATAAAGAGGATAAAATCATCCGTAACAGACTTGTGATGGAAAAAATGATAAAAAACTTACATCAAGAGTCA
>CAYLOB010000060.1:0-5428 GCA_964385205.1 uncultured Candidatus Saccharibacteria bacterium
ATGGGGACAAAATTCCTTTTGACTTTGTAGAAATTTGTAATGCTGTAGGAAACAGTGCGAACGCAGCTGTGTCGGCAGCAAGACTCGGTATAAAAACCGCAATTGCTACAAACCTCGGAAACGACTCGTACGCCAAAGATTGTCTGGACCAATTCAAAAAAGAAAATGTTGGAACTAATTTTATAAAAATCCAAAAAGGTAAAAAAACAAATTATCATTATGTACTTTGGTATGAAGTAGACAGAACTATTCTAATTAAACATGAAGATTTTGAATATAAACTTCCAGACTTAAGTCAATGTGAATGGATTTATCTTTCTTCACTTGGAGAAAAGACGCTCCCTTTTCACAAAGATATCGAAAAATTTCTTGAAGCAAACCCAAATATAAAACTAATTTTTCAACCAGGAACATATCAAATTCGATTTGGAGTTAAAGAGCTAAAAACAATTTATGCTCGTACAGAAATTTTCTTCTGTAACAAAGAGGAGGCGCAAATTATTTTAAACACCAAAGAAAACAACATCAAGCTTCTGATGCAAATGATTCAAGGTTTAGGACCAAAAATCGTAGTACTGACTGATGGCCCAAATGGTGCATACGCACTTCAAAATGAAAAAGCGTATTTCATGCCAACTTACCCTGATCCAAAACCTCCCTATGACCGTACAGGGGCCGGGGACGCATTCGCCTCAACATTTACCTCTGGGATTATTTTAGGTAAGACGGTGGATGAGTCACTTCGTTGGGCTGGGATAAACTCAATGTCGGTTGTTCAGCAAGTAGGCGCACAAAAAGGGCTTTTAACTCAAGTGCAAATTGAAGAATATTTAAAGAAAGCGCCGATAGATTATAAAGTAAAGGAAATCTAAAGTGATACAAATAGCAGAAGGTTTTGAAAACCCACGGCAAAAACTCATTCGACTAGTAGAATGGCTTACTAGTGAATTTGAAAGTCTGCCCGATAATCAAAAAAGAGTTTTGATTGATTATGTAAATGCGTGGTACGACTTTGCTTCTAATGCCAGATTAGCATTGGAACAAAAAGATAATTTAACAGCGAGAGCGAGCGCAAATAGACTACATATTGAACTAAGAAAAATAAAAGACGAACTACTCGGTTATGGACTGAGCTCAGAAGTTACGAAAATTGAAGAAAAAATAAAAGAAATTAATCTATAACTATTTTCTTCCAACAACCTTTTCAATTGCCACCTTTATATCTTTCTCTCCTAGATTATATTCCTCTATAAGTTCATTTGGAGTTCCACTTTGTCCAAAACGGTTTTTTACTGCAACAAACTCAATTGGTACGGGAAATTTTTCTGCTAAACATTCTGCAATTGCAGAACCAAACCCGCCTGCCATTTGGTGCTCTTCTACAGTTACAACAGCTCCAGCCTTTCTAGCTTCTTTCACAACAGTATCAATGTCGAGTGGTTTAATAGTATGCACATTTACAACTGTTATTTGTCTCCCCTCACTTTGCATTTTGTTTGCAACCGAGAGTGCTTTATACACAAGAGCGCCTGTAGCAAAAATAACTACTTCTGGATTTTCCACACTAAACAAAACTTCTGCACAACCAATTTTGAAAGGAGAATTTTCTGTCGTAATCACCGGTGTTTTTTCACGAGCAAGTCTAATATATACAGGTGTTTTAATTTCAGAACTTAGAGCCTCAAGAGTTGCTTTTTTTGCTTCTATTGCATCACATGGACTTATGACAGTCATATTAGGAATCACTCTCATAAGAGCAATGTCTTCAAGAGCTTGATGAGTTCCACCATCGGGACCAACTGACACTCCAGCGTGGCTTCCTGCGATTATTACTTTACGGTCGTTATAACAAATAGTGGTTCGTATTTGCTCCCAATTTCTTCCTGGAGAAAACATAGCGTATGAAGAAATGACAGGCAGTTTACCCATGGCCGACATTCCACTTGCAACCGATGCTAGATTTTGTTCTGCAACCCCCATCTCAACAAATCTTTCTGGGAATTTATTTTTAAATAAATGCATTTGTGTTGATTCTGTAAGGTCTGCGCAAAGAGCTACGATATTTTTATCTTTTTCTCCGGCAACTAAAAGACCTTCGCCGAATCCCTTCCTAATAGGAATCTGTTCTACGTCTTCATTGAAAATTTTCGGATTTAAATTATGAGAACCCATGCCTTAAGTTTACTACAATTAATAACAAAAAACTCGGTAAACTAAAAAGTAAAAAGAATGTTGGTATACTAAACAAAATCTTATGATGTGTATTTAGCTTTTTTACAATTCTCACCGTATAAACAATTGAAAACATTGGTATAGGAAAGAAAGCAAATAGATATGCAGTCTGTTGAAGGAATTTATAGTCAGATCGAATCAGTACTGAAGCAATAAAAAGACAAACAATAATACACAAAATATACTCTAGAAATAACTTCGCAATACTTGTGTTTTTAAAAATCATCGTTTTTATATACTACTACTATCCATAATGGAAACATTATACATTTAAGACAAACTTTATTTAACATCTGCTAAATAATCACAAATATTACTTGTAATGTCATTACCCTCCTCATCTGTCACGTCGCAGTCATATTCTGACAGAAGCCAGAGTATGAACTTTTTTCCAAGTTTCAACTCTTGCGCTTCGCACTTTAAATTTACCACAACCATATCGGTCTTTATATTAACCAAACAAACATAAGGTAGATTACCATCTGGATTATTTTTTCTTTTTTCTGAAAATCTCAAAGCTTCCTCTTTGTGAGCAAAAATCAAAAATAAATTCTGTATGAAAAAATCTTTTATAGAATAGTTGACCTTTGATACATGATCAATAATTTTACTTATATCAAATTGGCCAACCTTTAATTTTAAAATTATTGCCTCATACATAAATTATCTTGGATTATTTCTTCTTCTATATTCTGCTTTTATCTTTTCATAAACTCCAGTCCCGTGTGGCACTTTGGAATTTTTGAATAATTTTGCAGGATATTTTTTTTCAACTTTTTCAAGTTTGGTGTATACCGCCTTTTCAAGATCGAACTCAAGTGCGTTTGCCATTTCAGCAATATAAATAAAAACATCTGCAACTTCACTTTGAATCTCTAAATATTTTTCTTTATCTTTCTTTATATCTTCAGGGCTTGGATTTGACCATTGAAAATGTTCCAAAAGTTCAGCACCTTCAATCATTACTGATTTTGCCAAATCCGCAGGTGGGAGTTTCTCCCAACTCCGAGCGTGCGTATATTTTTGAATTGTTGTGGGGAGTTTTAACATGTGTCAGCTGTTGGCTGTTAGGTTTTAGCTTCTAGGTTAAATAGTACCTTGATTTATTAGGTTCTCAGCGTCTGATTTTGAACCAACACTTATAATCTTATGCTTATGGCCGAAATATTCAAGGAGTAGAGTTCGGAGACTAATTTCAACATCTTCCCATTTTTCAATAAATGAATCAGGTAAAACAGCAACGATTTTATGATCCTGATCTTCCCTTTCAATAAGGGCGATTACTCGTACTTCGACTTCGTCGCCAACTTGTCTTTCAACATAGTCAATCAATAAAAGATCCAGCTCATCACCTTCAGCACTTTTGGTATTTGGAACGTAACAGTAATGAACCGGCATAAGTCCATTATTTAATGGTATTGCTTCAATAAGTGGACCTAAATCAATAATACCACTTTTATCATATGCAAGATGTCTGCGACGATTATCACCCTTAGGTATTTCAATAACAACTTTTAACTTAGACATCAGAGAGTTTGTATACATCGATAATTGGTTCTTCGTACGGATGGGCAGCTTTAAGTGCCTCAATCACTCTTTTTAGATCAGCTTCACAAATAGTCGTCTCAATCTTCTCCTCGACAATCGCTTCAATATTTCCTATTTCTCCAATCAAAGGGTTGGCACCTGTCTCAGGTTTGAAACGACCAACCCCTTTAACCGAAAAAGTACAATGGGTGTAGTTCCCAATTTTACCTGCCCCTGCAACAGCTAAAACTTCCCTAATTCGGTCTGCATCTTTTTCTGGAATAGTGGTTATAAGTTTGTACATAAAACCTCTAATTACTCATGCTCTCCCTTTATTATACCTCCTAATGTTCGAAGCTCATGGAGCGCCATTTTGGCTTCTTCTTTATTTGGCGGTTTACCATGCCATTCATATTTTCGTTCAAATTCCTTTACCCCTTTACCTGGAATTGTATTTGCGATTATTACTGAGGGTTTATCAAAGACCGCTTGAGCTTCACCGAACGCTCCTACAATTTGATGAAAATTATGTCCGTCTATTTCTTGAACATGGAAATTGAAAGCCCTTAGTTTATCTGCAAGAGAATTAAGTGGCATGATGTCTTCAGTAAATCCATCAATTTGAATATTATTTCGATCTATTACGACAGTTAAGTTTTGTAACTTTTCTTTTCCAGCAAGCATGAACGCTTCCCAATTTTGCCCTTCGTTTAATTCTCCGTCTCCTAGAAAACAATAGAACTGCTTACTCGAACTTTTTCCATTATCAATTCTATCTGCAAGTGCCATGCCGACAGCTTGTGAAAGTCCGCTTCCAAGTGGCCCTGAAGAAGTTTCGAGCATTGGTAAAAATTCTCTATGTGGATGTCCTTGGAGTCTACTACCAAATTTGCGGAGCGTCTTTAATTCTTCGATTGGAAAATATCCTGCGTGCGCAAGAGTCGCATAATATACAGGACAAATATGACCATTGGAAAGAACAAACCTGTCGCGATCTACCCATGAAGGATTTTTAGGACCATGATTTAGTACATGAAAGAAAAGTGATGTGAACACATCTGCCATACCAAGGGGTCCAGCCGTATGTCCACTTCCTGCTTCAACGAGCATTTCGATAATAGACTCACGAATATTGTTCGCAGTCTCTTCTAGAAATTTTATTTTTGCGTCGGTTAGAGTTTCCACTTAGTAATTATATCAAACTTTGAACTTCCTCGAGAGACCCGCGAGGGTTATCTGCTTTAAAAATATATGACCCTACAGCAAATCTTTCTGCCCCTGCATTATATGCTCGTTCTATATTTTCTGGATTCATGGCACCATCAACTGCCACAAGTACATTCGGGTTCCAACTCTTTATTAGTTTTATTTTCTCAAGTGCTTTTTCATCAAAAGCAGAACCTTGAACCCCTATTGGGTCTATTGTCATAACTTGAAAAAAGTCAGCGAACTCAAGAAGTTCTTTTATGAGTTCAATATCTGTAGACGATCTAACCGCGATTCCAACTTCAACGAGCCCGTCACTTTTTATTTTATCAAGAAGTATCCTATCTTCAGATAAATCCATTGATTCTGCATGAAAAATAATCCGAGAGACTCCAGCATGAATAAAATCTTGTGCAAGTGAAAAAGGATTTTTCACCATTAAGTCAACTTCAAAGTCAAAATC
>CAYLOB010000061.1:0-5385 GCA_964385205.1 uncultured Candidatus Saccharibacteria bacterium
CGTTTTTTTTATTTTAAAATCAAAAAAAGAAGAAAAGAAAGAGGACGGAACTGGACTACAACTTATTTTGACTCAACTAAACGAAATTTCACGAACTGTTGACCACAAGCTTGGTGAGAGTGCTAAAGAAATGCAGGAAAGTATTCGCCATCAAAGTGGGCAGTCGATCAAAATTATTCAAGATGTTACAGAGCGTCTTACTAAACTCGATGAGACAAACAAACAAGTGGTCTCTTTCGCTGATCAACTTCAGGGACTTCAAGATATTTTGAAAAATCCAAAACAGAGAGGAATTTTAGGGGAATATTATCTTGAAACACTTCTTAAAAATGTGATGCCTCCTGGAAGTTTCGAGATGCAGTATAAGCTTGGACGAAATGAAAGTGGGGACGATTTGATTCCGGATGCTGTTGTGTTCGTGAAAGACAAAATTATTCCTGTAGATTCAAAGTTTAGTCTTGAAAATTACAACAAGATTGTGGAAGAGCGAGACGGTCCAGAAAAGGAACGGTTGGAGAAACTTTTTGTAAATGATCTCAAAAATAGAATAACAGAAACTTCAAAATATATTCAGCCGTCTCTTGGAACAATGGATTTTGCATTTATGTTTATTCCTCATGAGGCAATATATTATGATCTCCTCATCAATAAGATAGGGGCACTTAAAGAAGAAACAGAGAATCTTATTCAAAGAGCGGCAAGTAAATATAAAGTGATTATTGTGTCACCAACTTCGTTTCTTGCGTACTTACAAACTGTGCTTCAAGGACTTAAAGCTATGCAAATCGAAGAAGAGGCAAAAGATATTGTAAAGCGAGTAGGAGAGCTAACAATGCACCTACGTAAATATTCTGAAGTTCATGAAAAACTAGGTAAGACTATAACCACTGTGGTGAATCAGTATATGGACTCCTCAAAAGAATTTAAAAAAATTGATAAGGATATTGTTCGTATTTCTGGTAAGCAAGAATCAATCGGATATGATATTCAGCAAATCCAAAAACCGGAGGAAGAGTAATTATTTCTTATGAGGTGCTATTTTAAATAATAAACAATATTGGGCTGGTGACTCCGTAGTCGCCAGCCCCTTTACCCCCCAAAGAACTAAAAAACTTTATTTAAATTGTATCATCTAGAGATTTTTGTTTGCAAGATTTATGTATTAAAACTGTGGATATCCTCAGGCAAGAGAAAAGCCGGCAATCCGTGAGGACTGCCGGCTTCGAGTGGCTTGGCTTCATTTAGATCCTTATCAGGGAAAGGATCTTTTCCGTCGCTGGGAGAGTCAGATAATGTAAGCGATGGAAGCAATGATGCCAAGTGCGGCAACGGCACAGAGAAGCTCTGTGACCGTGAATCCCTTTGGTTTCATGGGTGGTGGTGGGTTGGAGTTATGTTCTTTGTACGCTTGGCAAGCCAAACTTTTAAAGAACAATTAGTGGACTTTTAATATACTACTTATTTTAAACATTGACAACACTTATTGGGGATAATTTTCGCTTTTTTATGATAGGATTTGCTTTTTTCTTATAAATTGTTAATATATACCGCATGCCAAAGAAAATAACAAAAACAGAAGAAAATAAGGAATTTGCAGTCATCGCTACGGGCGGGAAGCAATACAAAGTTTCTGTTGGCGACTCTGTAAAAATCGAGAAAATTAAAGGAGATTTTAAGGAGGGGGACAAGGTAACTTTTGACAAAGTGCTCCTTGTTGACGATGGTTCAAACGCTACTATAGGAACTCCACATATTGAAGGAGCTAGTGTAGAGGGAACTCTTGTTAAGATCGGAAGGCATCCAAAAGTAATCGTCATCAAATATAAACAAAAGAGTCGATATTTCAAGAAAAACGGGCATCGACAACCTTTCTTTGAAGTAAAGATTGAGAAAATAAAGTAAGAAGTTGATTGGTAACAGATAATTCGTAACGAAAAACCAATAACCTATAACTAAAAAGCCGCGCCCCAAGGGCGCGGCTTTTGTTATGAGTCATTAGTTTCAAGTCATCAGTTGAGCCGTTTATTTTTTGTTTTGAAGCGCAGCTTTGATAGTATCAGGGTCAGCGTATTCGAGTTCCGCTCCTGTAGACAGTCCGCGTCCAAGTTCAACAAATGTAAGTCCATTTTCTTTGAATGGCTCTAAAAGTTTTTCAACAAATTCTCTCGTGTGCTCACCCTCTTGTGTTGCTGAAAGGGCAAATATAATTTCCTTAAGGCCAGTTTTAATTCTGTTTTCAACTATTTTCAATAACTCTTTTGCTCTAATTTTAGCTTCTGGAGTTTTTTCAAGGATTGGGATGATTCCTCCAAGTACAAAATAATTTCCATTGTAAATTCCACTTTTTTCTACCGCTTGTAAATCCGCATCTTTTGAAACGATAAGTAACGTTGTTTTATCTCTGGTGCGATCTTCACAATAAAAACAAACCTGTTCATTTCCTTTTTTTCCAAAAAATCTCATGCACATTATGCACTGCGTAATATCTTTTTTAACAGTTGTTACGAGTTGTGCAAAATTTTCTAGATAACTGTTGTTTTTAGAAAGAAGATAATAGGCAAACCGTTTTGCCTGCCTGCCACCAATTCCAGGGAAACTTTCAAATAATTCAACTAGTTTTTCAAATGAATTCATACTCGCTTCGCTAAATTATTCAATGACCAATTTTCAATTTTCATACATTTATTCTAGAAGAATTAATTATCTTGGCAAATATTAATAATAATTCATGGCATTCTTTTTCTAATTTTTCTATATCATGACAGATTTCTGGATTTGATATTTTTAACAGTCTTAACCAATGTTTTGTTTCTTTTATCTCTTTTTTCGAAATACAAATCTTGTGAATGAAATCCTTTTTGCTTTCAGATTCGATTGCTTCTGCATAATTTGCTCCAATTGAACCGGCGGAGCCTACAAGTTGAGAAATAATTCGTTGATTTATGCTATCTTGCTGTACTGTCCGTAGGGTTCTAATAGTTTGTTCTGCAAATTCTGCCGTTCTGTCTGTTAAACTGTATTTTGCTTGAGCCATTGGGATTTATTGGTAAATTGGATTATTGAAAATTGAAATATTTCAAAACGCATCTTCTTTCATAAAGTCTCCTATGTTGCTTTTTTCAAGATTTAGGAATGTTGTACGTTCTTCATCGAAGAATAATTCTACAGATCCGACAGCTCCGTTTCTGTGTTTTTCAATATGAATTTGTGCAATATTTTTTCGGTCTGAATTTTCTTTATATTTATCTTCACGGTGAATAAACATAACGATGTCGGCGTCTTGCTCAATAGAACCTGAGTCTCGAAGGTCAGAAAGTTTCGGTCTACCATCGCCACCTCTTTGTTCTACTGCTCGAGAAAGCTGAGAAAGGGCAATCACCGGAACTTCAAGTTCTCTTGCTAATTGTTTAAGAGATCGTGAAATCTCAGTTACTTGTTGAACAACATTGTCGGTACCTCCACGATTTGAAGGGGGGATAATAAGCTGTAAGTAGTCGACAATAATAAGACCTAACCCTTTCTCACTCTTAAGTCTTCTGGCAACTGCTCTCATTTTTAAAATACTATTTCCTGGTTGATCGTCAATAAAAAGTGGTGCGTTTGAAAGTCTATCAAGTCCGTTTCGAATTCTTTCGAAGTCGTCGTCACGAGAAAGTTTACCTGTACGTAATTTCCAAGAACTTACTTTTGATTCTGCTGCAAGCATACGATCAACAAGTTGCTGTGAGCTCATTTCAAGTGAAAAGAATCCAACAGGAATATTGTGAACCGCCGCGGCCTGTCTCGCTATGTCGAGTGCTAAAGTCGTTTTTCCCATAGAAGGTCTAGCAGCTAGGATAATAAGGTCTGACTTCTGAAAACCTGAAAGCATGTTGTCTAGAGCAGTAAAGCCTGAAGGAACACCACGTAAATCCGAACCATCCTCATGGAGTTTTTCTATTCTGTCCCATGCCTCTCCTAAGGTGTCTTTAAGTTCAATGAATTTATGAGTGCCGACGTTGTTTGTAACTTCATATACTTTCTTTTCTGCTTTATCTAATGTTTCCTCAATATCTGAATTTTCATCAAAACCAAGATCGTGGATTTTTTCTGCTGCCTCAATGAGTCTTCGGAGCATGAATTTTTTTTGCACCATTGTGGCGTAGTGCGTGATATTTGAGGCGGTTGGAACACTTTGGATTATTTCTGCCAAATAACTTCGCCCTCCTATACTTTCGAGTTGTTTTTTTTCTTCAAGTTTTGACGATAATGACAGAAGATCGATAGGGTGACTTTTAGATAAAAGCTCTAACATTCCTTTGAAAATAATTTTGTGCTTATCTGCGTAGAAAGAATCTGGGGAAATAACATCTATGATTTCATGAATATTTTCTGGACGAATCATTACAGCTCCTAAAAGCGCCATTTCACTTTCAAGATGTTGTGGTGGAATTTTTGTTTTAAGTTGTTGAGTCCCTTTTTGCATATGTCTATTTTAACATGTCCCATTTCTTCGGGAAGTTGCAATGCTTGATAAGCTGTGGGCAGAGTGGGGACAAGTGAAAGATCAGATATTTAGCTTTAAAATGGGCTGTTTTTAACTATAGTAAAAAACACTTTTATGTGTTTAAGTGTGGTCTTTATGTTTTTTATATTAATTTTTGTATGTGTTAGAATATTTATATTAAAAGTAAAAATAATTTATGAGCTTTATAATTTTGATTGTTGGAGTCTTATTGTTTTTAGTTGTGTTCTCTCGAATCAGTGCAGTTTCTGAAGAAGTAAGAGTTCTAAGATCTGATGTTGTAAAGCTCGCAAAGATGTATCAAGATGTTTTGAAATCTGGACCAACACAATCTGTAAGTACGGTAAGTCAAGTGAATGTAAGTTCAAATTTGGCCACACCACAGGCTCCTACACCTATTCAAAATAATGAACAAAATATTTCTGAACCAATAAGTCCTGATATCGGTAGTCGCTTTATGAATTGGTTGAAAGAAAATTGGTTACTTAAACTTGGGGTTGCAATGATCTTGATAGCTTTTGGTTGGTTCATTAGTTATGCGTTCGTTCATAATTGGATTGGACCTGTTGGGCGAGTGATGCTTGGATTTATCGCTGGCTCAGTTTTGGCAATTTATGGAACACTTAGGATGCAAAAAAATGAAGTTCAAGGAACAACATTTCTTATACTTGGTTCTGCTCTTGTTGTTATAACATCATTTGCATCACAGGTTGTTTACAACTTCTTTAGTCCTATGGTTGCACTTTCGATTCCATTTATTGTTGGACTTTTTGTTGCAACAGTTGGTGCTACGTATAACAAAATGAATATAGGAGTATACGCTGTTGTTATTGGTTTTCTTGCTCCAATTCTAACTCATGTGGATAGTCTTGACCAAAATC
>CAYLOB010000062.1:0-5341 GCA_964385205.1 uncultured Candidatus Saccharibacteria bacterium
ACTAAGGCCACAATCAAAGCACTTACGCCAGAGCAGGTTGAGAGTTTGGGAGCGGAGGCGATTCTTTCAAATACATACCATTTATATTTGCAACCAGGGGATGAAATTGTTCGCGACGCAGGAGGACTTCATAAGTTCGCAAACTGGAAGAAGCCAATGTTCACGGATTCAGGAGGGTTTCAAGTTTTTTCTCTTGGAGCGGCTTACGGAAAGGGAATTGGTAAGTTAACTAAAGATCGTGGTGAAGAAGAATTAATTTTACCAGAAGCACCCGAAGATGGCGTGGCCAAGCTTGTGAGTATTGATCATGACGGTGTGATGTTTCGTTCTCACATAAATGGTGATGCTCATTATTTTACTCCAGAGAAATCGATCGAAATTCAACATAATCTTGGTGCCGATATTATTTTTGCTTTTGATGAATGTACTAGTCCGCACGAGCCAATTCATTATCAAAGAGAATCTCTCGATAGAACTCACAGATGGGCAAAACGTTGTTTAGCATTCCATAGAGAAAAAGAGATGGATAAAAAACAAGGTCTTTATGCAGTTGTGCAAGGAGGAAAGTTCAAAGAGCTCCGTGAAGAAAGTGCAAAAGTTTTAAGTGAAATGGGTTTTGATGGATATGGAATCGGTGGATCATTTTCTAAAGAAGATATTCATGAGGCAGTAGGTTGGATAAATAATATATTACCTGAAGATAAACCGCGCCATCTTTTAGGTATCGGAGAACCAGAAGATTTATTTTCAGGAATCGAAAACGGTTGTGATACGTTTGATTGTGTGGCTCCAACTCGCAATGCACGAAATGGTGGACTCTATACTACTTTTGGAAAAATAAATATTGGCAACAACGAATTTATAAAGGACTTTAAGCCAATTGAGTCTGATTGCGGTTGTTATACTTGTAAAAACTTTAGCCGATCGTACCTTTCACATTTATTCCGCGCTAAAGAAATGCTTGCCGGCACTTTGGCGACCATTCACAATCTCTATTTCATAGTTAATTTAGTAAAAAAAATCAGACAATCAATCTTAGATGATAATTTTTTTGAATTTAAAGAGGAATTTTTAAAAAAGTACAAAGCAAATTAGTTTTCCACTTTTTTAAAATAATTCATAAAAGTTTGGTGATATAATACAGTCGTGAATACGTTTCTCAACATACGGAGGACTCTTCACCGGAAACGGGAGAGTTCGTTTTTGTCTTTTTTATTAAGAAGACAAAAACGAGTGCTCGCCATGAAGTGCTCGGGTTTTGGTGTATAGCCAAAAATTGTTCTTTGCTAAGCAAACCAAAAACCACTTGATCTAATGAATACTGTCCAAAACAAAGATCAATTAAGGTTCGAAGTTGCATATGATGATTGGAGCCAAAAAGGCAGAAGATTACCTAAAGATCCTCCGGGTCGACAAGGGTATGTCTGCCACAAAGGTCGCTGGTATCTTGCAACCTCGGACGGTCATTGCTGGATCGTCAACTTGGACGAAACCAGCAAACCGTAGGGCGGTTTGTATCGCGGGACGCTTCGGGTGAAACCGAAGCGTCCTTGATGCTTGCAAATTTTTTCTACGTGTTTATACTATATTTAAATGAAATTTAATTTCGTTCTAACAATTAAGGATATTAAGGCAGTCTCAATTAAGTTTGAGGCCTCTTCTTAGTTGTGAAGTACAAATCTTAACACCTAAAAGGAGTCCTTAAGCAAACAGGACTCCTTTTTTGTTTATGATTGTAATAATACCTATTATAATAAGCCGTAACGCAGGATGGTTCTTTGCTACTGCACCACGAGGTACATCTCAAGAAGTCCTATGGGGAGCACTTGCTCGGCACAGTATGCAACAGGTACCTGTTGATAAAGATGAAGTTGTTGCGAGTTTACGAGAAGATGAGAGTACTATCACCCTTGCGTGGCTTGCAAACCCAACCGCTGTTTAATTATGAAGAGACTGGCACCAATCAAACCCGTGGGTAGTCAAAGCAAAAAGCAAGTTGAGAAACCTAAATCATCTCGATCAAAGCAGGTGAGATGGGATAAAAATCCACGTTAATTTGTTCTTTCATTCGCACCCTTTCTGTAATGTTACAGGAGGGTGTTTTTTATGGTATAGTGTGTAAATCTGTTCGTAATTTATGAGTATTTTTAAACTTAAAACTGAATTTAAACCAGCCGGTGATCAACCAAAAGCCATAAAAAGTCTGACAGAGGGTCTAAAGAATGGTCTTAAAAACCAAACTCTTTTGGGTGTAACTGGAAGTGGAAAAACTTTTACAGTGGCAAATGTAATTGTAAATACTGATAAACCGACTCTTGTTATTGCTCACAACAAAACCCTCGCTGCGCAGTTGGCAAACGAATTTCGTGAATTTTTTCCAGAAAATGCCGTACATTATTTCGTTTCTTATTACGATTATTATCAACCAGAGGCCTATATGTCTCATTCTGATACATATATCGAAAAAGAAGCTCAAATAAACGAGGAGATCGATAGACTTCGTCACGCATCGACACAAGCACTTTTAACCCGTAAAGATGTAATTATTGTATCTTCAGTATCATGTATATACGGTTTAGGAAGTCCGGAAGAGTATGAAAAAGTAAATTTAAAAATTTCAGTAGGAGACAAAGTTGGAAGAAATGATTTGGCACGTAAGTTTATAAATGTACACTTTGAACGAACAAACGCGGATTTAGCGCCAGGATTTTTTAGGGGGCTTGGAAACTCACTTGAAATTATGCCTGTAAGTGATCGAGTTATATTTAGAATTGATTTCAAGGGTGAAAGTATTAGTTCAATTTTGAAATTAGATGCTGTGACACGACAAATAATTTCTGAGGAAAAACAAGTTTTTATTTTTCCTGCAAAACACTTTATAACAAATAAAGAGGCACAAAAGAAAGCGGTGGAAAGTATAAAGGAAGAATTGAAACAAAGACTTAAAGAACTTGAAAAGGCTGGAAAAAATCTTGAAGCTGAAAGATTAAAAAGAAGAACAAACTACGATTTAGCCCTCATTCGTGAGGTTGGATATTGCAATGGTATTGAAAATTATTCAAGACATTTTTCTGGGAAAGCTGAAGGTGAAGCTCCAGACACACTACTTGCATATTTTCCAAAGAAAAAAGATGGTACTCCAGATTTTTTGACCGTAATAGATGAATCTCATGTAACAATTCCTCAAATAGGTGGTATGTATGCTGGAGATCAGTCACGAAAAAATAATCTTGTTGAATTTGGGTTTAGACTGCCTAGTGCTCGTGACAACAGACCTCTCCGGTTTGAAGAATTTGAAAAAAGAATTGGACAAGCACTTTTTGTATCTGCTACACCTTCAAAATATGAAAAAGAGAATAGTGCACAGGTTGTTGAACAAGTAATTCGACCGACCGGTCTTATTGATCCAGTTATTGAGGTGCGAGGGGTTGTAGAAAATAAACAGGAACGATACGAAGGTCAAATAAAGGATTTCATAAAAGAAGCAGAGCTTACTATTAAAAAAGGATTCCGTGTTATTGGAACTACTCTTACCAAAAAAATGGCTGAGGATTTATCAGAATTTCTTAAGGAAAAGAATATAAAAGCAGAGTACCTACATAGTGAAATTGAGACATTAGATAGAATCACTATTCTTACAGATTTTCGAAAAGGTAAGTTTGACGTGCTAATTGGGGTTAACTTACTACGAGAAGGTTTGGATCTGCCAGAACTTGCCCTTATAGGCATATTTGATGCGGACAAAGAAGGATTTTTACGTTCTGAAACGTCGCTTATTCAAATAATTGGCCGTGCCGCTCGAAATACGGAGGGTAGAGTGATTCTTTATGCTGATCATATGACAAAATCTCTAGAGAGTGCAATAGGTGAGACAGAAAGAAGAAGAAAAATTCAGACTGATTACAATTTGAAACATGGAATAACTCCGATTACGATTCAAAAAAATATTAAAGACATAACAGATATGATGCAAACTGAACATAAAAAAACTGTTGGTGACATGGTTTTTATGGATGAAAAATTATTTAAAGAAAATCCGGAAGAGTTTTTAAGAATTAAGGAAGAGGAAATGGAGGAAGCAGTTAAAATTCTTGATTTTGAAACTGCAGCTATTATTCGTGACGAAATAGCGGATTTAATAGATAAGTCAGGGGTTGACCCAAAAGAATTTAATTATAAGAAGAAGTCAAAAATGACTAGAAAAAAGAAATAGCTATAAGTATCCGAAAATGAAAAACTTAAGGAAGGGAATCGAGGATAAGTTGGATCCAAAGGAGCTTCAGCTCGAAAGGTATTTTGAATTTCTTTATAAGGACTCATTTACCAAGCCACTAAAAGCGACGTTTACTAAAGAGCAGTCATTTCTTCAGGTACCACTTAGTGAGGCAAAGTTTCTTGAAATGCTCGTTAGAGTCAAAAATCCAAAAAATATATTGGAAATCGGCACATTTAGAGGATTTAGTACAGTTTTTTTGGCTAAATACTGTACAGGAAAAGTGACGACAATTGAACGTGATAAAAATAGATATGAAGATATTGAGGCTTTGTTTAAAAAAACAAAAGTGGAAAATATAATTAACCTTATAAAGAATTTTGCTATTCCAACCCTAGAAACATTTTTTAAAAAAAGTGAAAAGTTCGATTTCTTTTTTATAGACGCTGGAAAAAGGGAAACTCTAGAATACTTTAAATTTTGTTTCGATAAACTAGCGAACAAGGGTGCTGTTGTGGTTGTTGATAATACTCTTTGGGCTGGGGAAGTTGTTAAAGATGAACCTACTTCAAATTCTGCAAAAGCTATGAAAAGTTTTAATGAATTTGTCTTTAAAAAATGCAAAAAAGACGCCTATATTCTTCCTGGATGGGATGGTGTAACAATAATTATCAAAGACTAATTTTTAACAATATGTGTTCATAAGTCTTGTGTATGAAATGTTATTTGTAGTATATAATTATAGAAACTTAAATTTTATTAAATAATTTTTTTTAATGAGTAAACAAATAATTGTTCTGCTGGTGGTTGTATTTTTAGCCATATCAACTTTTTTTATAGTAAAGCCAAAAAAAATTGTCATCAATCCTACACCAAAAGTAGAAAATATTGTTCAAAGAGAAAAAATTTTAGTTATAGGTACGGTTGGGGAAATTCCAAAGGATGAGGTCAAAGAATATAAACCGTTTATAGATTATGTTGCAAAGAAGCTTTCTTCAGAAGGTATTGTAAAGGGTGAGGTTGTAGTTGCTTCAAGTCCTGCTGAAATGTCTAAGTTTATTAGACAGGATAAGGTTGATCTATATATCGATAGTCCATTTCCAATTTATGTTGTAGCAAAACTTGCGG
>CAYLOB010000063.1:0-5194 GCA_964385205.1 uncultured Candidatus Saccharibacteria bacterium
TTTCAGCTTATAAAATTATGCCAGACGATATTCCACCAACACCAACACCAACACCAACACCAACACCAACACCATCGGCAATCAAACCTTTGGATCCAGACATACCACTGCCACCTCCAGGACCTCCTCTTCATCATTCTGACGTTTGTGCTCCTGCAATAGATGTTGGCAAAGAAGTTGAGCGCAGATGCGTAGTGCTTGTAGTAGGCGTCGTTCTGTGCGCTAAATCGGTGCCTCCTGGCCGTAAACGTCGCTAGTTCTTTTTTACTCATCGCGCTATCTTAGGATAACCATCCGACGACAGCGCTTTTTTATTGGGGTTTTTGCCCCTCTAATTTTTGCTTCACAAAAATTAGAGGGGCAAACTTGATACTTAATACTCCATACTTTATACTCAACCTCATGAAATACAACAAAACAACACTATCAAACGGTCTTCGTATTATCACGGTCCCTATGAAATCAACTCATGCTGTGACTGTAATGGTTCTGGTACGAGCAGGGAGTGATTATGAGACCAAAGAAATAAGTGGACTTTCTCACTTTTTAGAACATATGTGTTTTCAGGGGACTAAAAGTCGACCAAACACAGGAGATGTTTCTCGAGAACTTGATAGTTTAGGTGCAGAAAGTAACGCTTTTACAGGTAAAGAATATACAGGATATTTTGCTAAAGCTCATAACAAACATTTACCAAAATTAGTTGATATTGTTTCTGATATTTATCAAAACCCTATTTTCAATATTGATGCAATGGAAAGAGAAAAGGGTGTTGTTATAGAAGAAATGAAAATGTATGAAGATATGCCACAAGCGAAAGTGGGCGAGGTTTTTGAGTCTTTCTTTTATGGCGATCAACCTGCTGGCTGGCCGATTATCGGAAATGAAAAAGTGGTCCGAAGTCTAACTCAAAAAAACTTGATTGATTATAGGCAAAAATATTACACAGGCAAAAACACGATTGTTGTTGTCTCTGGAAACTTTAACGAAAAAAAGACTATTGATCTTATTAAAAAAAGTTTCGAAGGAATTAAAAAAGGAACCAAAAATATTCCCGCAAAAACACAAGAAATTAAAAGGCAATCAAATGTAAAATTATTTTACAAAGAAACAGATCAGGCACATCTTGTTATCGGATTTAAAGCCTTTCCTATAAAGCACAAAGACAATCATAAAGTAGCAGTGCTCGATGCTGTGCTTGGTAAGGGAATGAGCTCAAGATTGTTTAAGAAATTACGAGACGAACTTGGGCTTTGTTACTATGTTCGAAGTGGTCATGATTCTGATGAAGACAGGGGACTTTTTGCCGTCTCAACTGGAGTTGCAAAAGACAGAGTGAAGGAGGCGATAAGTGCAATACTTGGTGAAATAAAAAAGATTATGCTTGAAGAAGTTGAAAAAGCAGAGTTACAAAAATCTAAAGAGTTAAGAATCGGAAATATGTATTTGTCTCTTGAAACATCGGACTCGATAGGGGACTTCTATGCGTTTCAAGAGCTTTATGATTTGAAAGTAAAAAATCCAGAAGAAAAAGCCGAAAAATTAAATAGTGTAAGTGGTAAGGATGTTCAAAAAATTGCAAAAGAACTTTTTGACGAAAAGACACTGACCTTGGCGATCGTTGGTCCATACAAGGATGCTTCTGAGTTTGAAAAAGTGCTCAAGTTTTAGCTTAATTTCTTGTTTAGCCCTCATTTTTAAAAAGTTACCTTTGGTGCTATTCTTA
Organism: uncultured Candidatus Saccharibacteria bacterium; assembly: GCA_964385205.1. GTDB lineage: Bacteria > Patescibacteriota > Minisyncoccia > Phycocordibacterales > CAIRYW01 > JAUPVJ01. The sequence continues at coordinate 1,727 of CAYLOB010000063.1, forward strand.
TGGCAATGCCAGAGTTTAAAAATACGTCAATATCTATTGATACCGCCACAATCCTCAAGGTGATTTTGTGGGGTGCTTTTGCTTGGGCGCTTTATTATTTGCGTGACATTGCACTTATTGTACTTACCGCAATTGTGATCGCATCGGCAATAGAGCCAGGAGTACGATTTTTTGTAAAAAGAAAAATCCCGCGTGTTTTTTCTGTAGTAATTATTTATGTTGTCGTAGCGATTTTTGCTGGCGCACTTCTTTTATCTGTTCTACCACTTCTTTTGACACAAATATCAACGGTTGTTTCTAATATTCCTCATTATCTTTCTCAAATAAACGATATTATTCCACTTCTAGATGAAAGTATTTTACAAAATTATGTACCGATAGTTTCTCAAATCGCGGAAAACATTAGTAACCCTTCTTTTCTGACTGCGGTAAATACAAGTATTTCTGGAGTGTCAGGGAACGTTTTGTCTAGTGCAGGACTCATTGCATCAAATGTTCTAAATCTTTTACTTATTGTCGTTCTTTCATTTTATTTTTCTGTGACCGAAGATGGGGTTGGCAATTTTCTTCGAATTATTACTCCACTTCGATATGAAGCCTATGTTTCTGATTTATGGAAGAGAACAAAAGAGAAGATCGGGGCATGGATGCAAGGGCAACTTCTGCTCGCTGTTCTTGTGGGGCTTATGGTGTATATCGGACTTCTTTTAGGTGGAGTAAAGCATGCGCTCCTTTTAGCAATCCTTGCCGCAACACTTGAACTTATCCCTGTTTTTGGTCCTGTACTTGCCGCGATTCCTGCTGTTATGCTCACTTTGCTAGATAAGGGAGTCGGAGGTGCGTTCGGAGTATTCTTATGGTACTTGCTGGTTCAACAGTTTGAAAATAATCTTTTTTATCCACTTGTAGTGAAGAAGATTGTTGGTATTTCACCACTTATAGTTATTTTGGCGCTTGTAGTGGGTGCAAAACTTGGTGGGTTCCTTGGTATTATTTTATCTGTTCCAGTTTCTGTACTTATGGTTGAATTTCTTGATGATCTGGATAAAAGAAAAGCACAAATGAGAGAGGTTAAATAAGGTATATATGTCAAAGAATTTTTATATTACAACTACACTCCCATATGTAAATGCACCACTTCACCTAGGTCATGCAGTTGAAATGATTCGTGCAGATGTGGTCGCAAGAGCAAAAATCTTACAAGGATTTGATGTGTTTTTTAATACTGGCACTGACGAACATGGAGCAAAAATTTTTGAAGCAGCCACTAAAGCTGGTAAAACTCCTATTGAATATACTGACTATTATGCAAACCTCTTCAAGGAAACGCTTCAAAAGTTTGGTGTACTAAAAGAAGGTGAGGGAATACACTTTATTCGTACAACCGATGAGGGGCATATAAAGGCGGCTCAAGAATTTTGGAAAAGATGTGATAAGAATGGATATATTTACAAGAAAAACTATACCGCAAAATATTGCGTTGGATGTGAGAGGGAGAGAACTGATAGTGAACTTGTAGATGGGAAGTGTCCAGAACACAATCGAGTGCCTGAACTAATTGAAGAAGAAAATTATTTTTTTAAGCTTTCTGAATTTGGCGAAAAGCTCATGCAGTTTTATGATGCCAATCCTGATTTTGTTGTTCCATCATATCGACTCAATGAATTGAAAGAGTTTATAAAAAACGGCCTCAAAGATTTTTCAATTTCAAGACTAAAAACAAAAATGTCATGGGGAGTTCCTGTTCCAGAAGATGACGAGCATGTAATGTATGTATGGTTCGATGCTCTTGTAAACTATATATCAACTTTAGGTTGGCCAGACAAGCAAGATGATTTCCAAAAGTACTGGGAGTCTGGTACACCTGTACAATATTGTGGTAAAGATAATATTCGTTTTCAAGGACTTATGTGGCAGGCTATGCTTATGGCTGCAGATATAAAACCAACACATACAATTGTAGTTGATGGTTTTATTTTAGGAGAAGGAGGTGTAAAGATGTCTAAGACTCTTGGGAATATTATTGATCCACTCGAGATTGTGGAAGAATATGGTACTGATGCACTACGATATTTTGTACTTAGAGAATTTCATCCATTCGAAGATACTGCAGTATCAAAAGATAAACTGAAAGAAAGTTATAATGCGAGTCTTGCAAATGGAATAGGGAATTTAACTTCAAGAATTATGAAGATGGCAGAAACACATTTGGTAGAAGGTGTTGAAATTCCGGAAAAGTCTATTGAACAAGAATATTTCACTTTATTAAATTCTTACGAACTTGGGAAAGCGAGTGACTATGTTTGGAAAAAAATTGCAGAGCTCGACCTCGTTATTCAAGAAAAAGAGCCTTTTAAGCTCATTAAAACTGATAAAGAAACCGCACTTATTGTTTTGAGAGACTTAGTAATAAAATTATATACTATAGGCCGTCTACTTAATCCATTAATGCCGGAAACAAGTCAAAAAATAAAAGACTGTGTAAAAGCAAACAAAATGCCAGAAACTCCGCTTTTCTTGCGAAAATAATTTATGTCTCACGAATTGCACATAAAAGAAACTTTTGAAGAAATAAAGAAAGTTCATAAAGAAAAGATGACGATCTATCGAAAGATAGGTTCGATTCTTGTTCGTACTCAAAATGTAAACTTTTGGATATTGATTGCTTTTCTTCCAACTTTCGTTATGGCAAGATTAATTGTTTATCATTTTCCTGAACTTTTCCTTGAAGTAAAAGGAGTCCATATTCATCATTTAACTTATGGTATTTTTCTTTTAGCGATTGCTGGGATACTGTCATTGAATTTCTCTTCATGGAGGTGGAAGATTGCAAACGCACTTTTATACGGAATTGGACTTGCTTTGGCGTTTGACGAATTTGGTATGTGGATTCACCTCGAAGATGATTATTGGGTACGACAATCTTATGATGCAATCATTATTCTTGTTGCACTTTTATTTAACGCAGTTTATCTATCTGTTTTCTGGGGCAGAGTGATGGGACTTCATAGTGCATTTAAAAAGAGAAAAGACTAGTATGAATAGGGTAGTGAAAAATGACATCGCTTCGCAGTATTGTTATAACTTAATATATATGATGATTTTTTAAATTAAATTTTAACTATTCGAAACATATTTTAATAATGTCATTTTCTACTACCCTATGAAATATATAGACAATCACGCCCATTTGAATTTTGAAGTTTTCAAGGAGGATCTTGTTAATGTTTTGGACCGTATGAAAAAAGCTGAGGTTGGAGCAATTATTGTTGGAACGCAACATGATACTTCAAAAAAGGCAATTGAACTGGCAAGGGAACATGAAAATTTGTGGTCAATTGTAGGACTTCATCCGATTCATACTGGAGCTTCTTTTCACGATGTTGATGAGATAGGGCTAAAACAATCTGTATTAACAGATTGTTCGCCCGAACATCAGTCGAGGACTGATGTTTTAGGGAGTGAAAC
>CAYLOB010000064.1:0-5118 GCA_964385205.1 uncultured Candidatus Saccharibacteria bacterium
TGAACTCGCAGACCTTATGCAAGCTTACCCACGAGAGCTCGAAAGCTCTATTGTGAGACTTGCACAAATGTCTCGAGCGGTTGGTATACACCTTATCCTTTCTACACAAAGACCATCAGTAAACGTAATTACAGGACTCATCAAAGCAAACATACCGACTCGAATCGCACTTAAGGTAGGTAGCCAAATCGATTCACGAACAATTATCGACAAGGCAGGAGCTGAAAAGCTTGTTGGACAAGGAGATATGCTCTTCTCTTCTCAAGAGCGTCCTGAGCCTATGCGAATACAGTCACCTTATATTTCTGAAACTGAACTTAAAAAAGTTGTAAAATACATCGTTGACGCATATAGAGACGAACTTCCTGAAACAGGACTTCCTCTTGGGGATAGTGGTGCTGAAGTACCAGACAATAATCCAATATTTAACTCTAGCTCACTAAATAATGATGATGACATGGACGATGAAGATGATTTATACGAGGATGCTCGAGAAATAGTAATTCAAGCTGGCAAAGCATCGACTTCATATATTCAAAGAAAACTTCGAGTTGGATATTCGAGAGCAGCTAGACTCATGGACATATTGGAATCAAAAGGTGTCATAGGACCATCCGACGGATCAAGACCGAGAGAGGTGTTGACTGAAAAACCAGCCGAAACAACTGAGGAAGTTATATAATATGTACAGAAAGGGCCCTATAAAAACCGAGAAAATAGTTGCAAGCCTACTTGTAGCCATATTTGTGCTGTATACCCTGTTTGAAGGATATAAGTTTGTTCTAGGACCTAAGATTAGTATCATTTACCCCATAAACGGATCGACTATTGAAGATAATGTTGTAACTGTGAAAGGAGTCACAAAAAATGTAAGTTTCATATACCTAAACGATCGAAAAATCTATATAAACGAAGATGGGATGTTCGCCGAAAAATTGGTTCTTCCCCAAGGCTATACTATAATTAAGTTGTCTGCGGAAGATAGGTTTAAAAAACAAATTGAAAAAAGAATTTCCATTTGGAGACCTCTTCAAGAAGACCAACAAAAAGTTATAGATAGTTTGAAAGATGCGAGCACAACAATAGCAACATCAACAAAAAATTCGACAAGTACCAAAAATATTATTCATTAAGAAAATAAATACCATGCAAAAAAAGAAGAAAGAAAAAGAAGCGAAGAAAGTAGACTCAGGAATCGCGGATACACTGCGCTCTATCAAGACAAAATTTGGAGACGACTCTATAATGATGCTCGGAGATTCACCTAAAGTTGATGTTGGTGCAATTTCTACAGGCTCTATCGGACTCGACACCGCACTTGGAATTGGTGGGCTTCCACGAGGACGAATCATAGAAATATTTGGACCAGAATCATCTGGTAAGACCACCCTCACCCTTCACGTAATTGCAGAGGCACAAAAACTCGGTGGTATCTGTGCATTTATTGACGCAGAACATGCACTTGACCCTGAATATGCAAAACGAATTGGAGTAAAGACAAGCGAACTACTCGTATCACAACCAGATACAGGAGAACAAGCACTTGAAATCGTAGATTCACTGGTGCGAAGTGGAAAAATAGATGTAATTGTTGTCGACTCAGTAGCAGCGCTTACTCCAAAAGATGAAATCGAAGGAGATATGGGAGCACATCACGTAGGAAAACAAGCTCGTCTTATGGCACAGGGACTACGAAAGCTTACTGCAATCGTTTCAAAGTCTAAAACAATGATCATCTTTATCAACCAAATCCGAATGCAGATTGGTGTAATGTTTGGTAACCCTGAAACTACTCCAGGAGGAAAAGCACTTAAATTTTACACTTCTGTTCGACTTGATATCCGCCGAATCGCTCAAATTAAAAAAGGTGAAGAAGTAATGGGAGGACGAGTTCGAGTAAAAGTAGTAAAAAACAAAGTGGCAGCACCATTTAAGCAAACTGAATTTGACTTAATGTACAACGAAGGAATTTCACGTGAAGGTGAAATCCTAGCACTCGGAGAAAAAATGGGTCTTATTCAAAAGTCAGGGGCTACATATAAATACGGTGAAGAAACTTTGGGGCGAGGATACGATGCAACAAGACAGGCCCTACGAGAAAACAAAAAGCTTTCAAATGAGCTTCTAACCAAAATCCGTAAATTCATGAAAGAAGAAGGGTTCTCTACTTCCCCTACTCCAGCAGATACTGAGGATGAGAAAGAACCGGAAGAATAGGAATAAGTGTGTGAGGGTAAAAGTGAATAAGTACTTGAAAGGATAAATTAATATATTTTAAAAAACCGTGCCGTAAGGCGCGGTTTTTTTTGAGTCCTTTTTACCCCTCTCAACCTTTTAAGACACTCGCTCCACGTACTCTCCTGTAGTCGTATTGACTCTGATCACGTCCCCTTCGTTTACGAACATTGGAACGTTTAGAGTGGCGCCAGTTTCGAGTACAACTTGCTTGTTTCCACCTTTTGCAGTGTCTCCTTTGACCGCAGGATGCGCTTCAGTCACTTTCAGTTCTACCTTGATTGGAAGCTCCACACCAATGATTTTCTCGTCAAATACCATAGCTTCCAGAATACTGTTTGGCTTTATGAATTGACGACCATCACCTAAAATAACCTCGTCGAGTTTAAATCGCTTTGACGGATCTTCTGCCTCACAGAACCACCACTCTCCACGGTTCGTATATAGATATTTTACTTCCTTTTCTTCAATATCTGCTTCTTGTACTTTTTCTGATTGGTGAAATGTCATTTCCTTCACAGAACCAGTAATCATATTACGAAGTTTAGACTTATTTTGTGGTTTTCTTTGTTGCATACGAAAAATATGCGCCTCAAGAACTTCATAAGGTTCCCCATCGAGGATGATGTGCCGTCTTGTTAATATTTCATTGTATTCGAGCATTGCCATAAATGTAACTTTTAGGTTTTAGCTGTTAGTTTTTAAGCTTAAAACAGTAAAATTATCTCTAATAATTAAAGATAAATCTTATATTCGGAAAATTTTTAAGCAGTCCTGAGCTGTAGTTTGCAGACGTATTAAAAATACGGCGGAAAACTACAGCTTTAAGGAATGCAACAAAATTTCCTGAATAGAAATTTATCTTGCGACGAAAGGCATAAGAGCCATGAAGCGAGCTCGCTTAATAGCAAGCGCTAGTTTCCGCTGATTCTTTGCACACACACCACTTTTCTTTGTTGAAAGAATTCGTCCATGTGGATTGATAAATTTCTTTAGAATATCGATATCTTTATAGTCGATATGGTTTATGTTGTTTTGCTTAAAAAAGCACTGTTTACTGTTCATACTCATTCTTAAATTATTCAATAATTAATTTTCAATATTTCAATCAATTATCTGAGTCCCAATTGAAAATTGTTACTTGGATAATTGATCCTTCCATTTTAAATTGTTTTATAATTTAAAATGGAATATCCTCTACATTTATTTCTTCATCTGGGTACTGTATCTCTGACACATCATCTTTGGCACTAGAACTTGGTGTAGTTTTTTCAGATGATGTTCCTCCACCATAACTTCCTCCTCCAGTTCCAGTTCCTTTCGGTCCAAATTGGAAATTTTCAACAATGATCTCAGTTCGATATTTCTTACTTCCATCTTTGTCGTCCCAACTTCTAGTCTGAAGTCTACCGTCAATATAAAGAGGGTTTCCCTTCTTTACGTATTGACTGATCAGCTCAGCTTGCTTACCAAATACCACAACGTTGTGATATTCGACAGCTTCCTGCTTTCGTCCGTCCTTGTCTTTCCAAGTTCGGTTAGTTGCCATACTAAGGTTAGCAACCTGAATACCAGAAGGAAGAGCTTTCATTTCTGGATCTTTTGTTAGGTTACCGTAAAGAAGAACTTTGTTTAGATACATATTTATTTAATAACCCAATTTTCATTTTCCAATTTTCAGTTAAAAACTGATTTAATTAGATACTTATTTGGATTATTGTAAATTGATAATTGATTTAATTATCCTAATTATACCACTAGGTCGTCGATTGTTTTATCTAGCTCAGCAGGAGTTAGCTCTGGTTTTTCCTTTTCTGGAAGTGTTGTGAATTCTGATTCATCTTCCCCTTCCTTCTTAAGGGCTCCTTTAATTTGCTCTTTGGTTGCAAACTTAGGTCCGTAAAGAGTATTGTCTCGTACAGTTTTGATAATTATAAAACGAAGAACATTCTCTAATTTTTCTACACCTGCTTTTAAAGAAGCTACGTTTTCTGCGTCTGCTTCAAACTTTACCCATCCAAAGAAACTTTCTTTGAATGTTCGTTTCGCACCCTTGATAACCTTTGATAGAGGGTATGCAAGAGAGCACAACCTTGGAAGGTCCTCTGACACGACTTCTGCCTTGATACCATCAAGAAGATCTCGGATCAAAGATACCTCGTGAGCGATATTGTCTTCGCCCACAATCGGAGCGAGATGAAAGCCTATTTCGTAGACTTTGATGCCGTCCTTGGTGTCTTTTGTTTCTGTCATTTATTTTAATTCTAATTAATAAAATACCCTTTTTCAGGGCTTGGGGGCATAATAGCACAAAAGGATTAAATTGTGAATATGGAAATATTCAGACCAATTTCCAAAGTTTTTGTGAGTTTTGGAGCAAGTGTTCCGACACTTCTTCTAAAGACAACCCCTTTATTTCAGCCATTTTTTTAATCACTTCAATCACATAGGTTGGTTCACATCGTTTTCCTCTATACGGAACCGGTGCGACGTATGGACTATCGGTTTCTGACAACAACCGCTCGATTGGTACAACCTGCACTAACTCTTCGTATTGTTTTGCAAATGTTACCACTCCTGTAAAAGAAATATGGAAACCGAGGTCAATAAAATCCTTAGCGTCTTCAACAGACCCTGCAAAAAAATGTGCCTCCCCTTTTGTTGCACCGTATTCTTTTAGAATTTTAAGTGACTCTTGGTAAGCATTCATTCCATTTCCACTTCGCATATGGAGCATGAGTGGAAGATCGAGTTCAAGTGCAAGTTCGATTTGAGCTCGAAATGCTTTTTCTTGCACTGCGTATGTTTCCGGTAGCACTCGATAAAAATCAAAACCACACTCTCCGATACCAACACATTTAGGGTCCCGAGCGAGTTCTCTAT
>CAYLOB010000065.1:0-5095 GCA_964385205.1 uncultured Candidatus Saccharibacteria bacterium
TAACGCTGGCAGCAATAATGTAGATTACCAGCGCAACAATACCAATGAGCACGGCAGCCCATTTTAGTATCCGTTTAAATGTGTCGCGGTTTTGGTATGCGCCGTAAGCTAGTTGTGCAAGAGTAATGGACATGTAAAGTTACCGTGGTGGCTTAGTGGTACACACTCTGTCTTCTTCCTCGCTGCTTTCTATGGACAGGGGTATCTTTGAGTTGTTCACAATAAGTAACCCTTTACCAATTTCCAGCCGCTCCAAATACGCTCGCTCCGGTTTGTTAATGTGCACTTTCTCGTTCAGCTTATCAAAACTGTCACTCACTTTATGCTTCATTACCAGTGTGAGTGACGACTGGTCAAACAAGTCACTCGTGCGTGGGTGACTACTTTGGTAGTAGTGGTTAATAGACTGCACTATAGTAGTCACGCCGGAATTGTACTTTCTACCCCTTAGAGCTAGTGATGCCAACTTTTCTACAATGAGGCCGGACTGGAATAACTGACTTGCTTCGTCAATAATCAAGTTTTTAAACTTGGCTTTATTCTTTGGATGGTTAATATAATTCCAGTAGCTTTCTAAAATAACTGCAACGACAAAGTCGCGTTTGTCCACGTACTTGAGGGCAAAGACAATTAAATCGTCAGTCGCAAAGTCTATATTCTGCTGCTTGTTAAACAAATAATATTGTGGATGGCTTGGTTCGGTGTACGCACGAAGCACTATAAGCAGGTTGTCTATGGCCTCGGTTTTAGCTAGGCGTTCAATTGCACGAATAAAGTCTAGAAGTACTGGTTGCGTATTACTTTTCAAACACTGGTCGTACACATTGCCAATGGCTTTTTCAAGTTGGGTAATGTCGGTGACACTAATCTTTTCATTGGCATACAGGGTTTTAAACAGCTCTCTGACAAATTCAATCTTTTGCGCTTTGTATTCCTGCCCTGCCAAGTTAAACGGATTAATGTAGTAAATTGAGATATCACTGAGTTCTATGTATTTACCTTTCAGATAACTCGTCACCATCTCAAATTCGTTCTCAACATCAAGCACAAACGACTGATAGCCAATCATACGGGAACGGATTAAATCGAGTTTAATAAAATATGACTTACCCGCTCCGGTAGAGGCAATAATTGACCGGTTATAACTGTCCAGTTCTTTTCGGTCTATAGTTACGAGGCTTCGGTTGATTTCGTCGACGCCGTAAAGTATTCCTGTGTTAGAGGAAATTTGTGGGGTAATGAACGGAAAGGTAAACGAGGCTACATCTGTGTTAATGTCGCGGTGGTTACGAGTTTCCGTATCGTTGTAGCCTGCAATAAACGTACCTTTGAGTCCTTCAAATTGTTCATAGTGGTAAATACGGGACTGCATCATTTTTCTATGGAGTAGGCGTTCCATGTTCATATGGACTAAGTTCAAGGCTTGGATAGTGTTAGACCGAAAAGTAATTTCAATTTTTAAATCTATAGGTTTTATTTCTGAACGTAGATACTGCTTTTCTATTTTCTCCGTACTTTCCAAAACTAAGGTGTCGGTAATATTCTTTGGTTTGTGCTGGGACTTTTCATCAAAGATTTTAGATTCTATCCTGTGACGTTTTTCGATAATTTTAGTGACGGTGTCTTTTGGGTCTTTGCTCGTAAAGGTAAACATGAGGTCGCTGGCAAACGGAAACATGACAATCTCTTTAAACCAGTCTATGTAGGCGTGCGACCCCAGTTCACTTAAAAACTCTGAACGTAAATAGGTATTGCCGTTAATACTCAGGAGGTCAATATTTTCTTCTTGCAAAAAGTCTGGACTTATTTTATTAATCACCGAAAAGGGCAGTCCTTCCGTGGCAGCCTTTTGCCGGTGTTCGTCCAAGTGTTCGTAAAAGTCTCGGTTGTTTAGAAACTTTTCTTCGTCTAGGTACGACATCATGACTTTTACAATGTCGTTGGTGGTAAGCATTTTGCTTTCCAGGTTTATCGCCTGGAGCTGCGACTTAAATGTAGTGAGTATGCCAATCATGCCTTGGCGCGCTTCCTGAAATATCTCTTCTTCGGTAACTTTATGTTTCTGCTTACTATTCTTTTCTTCACGACTAATAATGTCTTTCGATAAGGTATATTTGAGTTCACTAAATTCTAAAATCAGAAAAAAATATGTATTTGGATGCTGAAATTAAAGATCTAAAATCAGAAAAAACTTTTTCGTGATAATCTCATAATCTTTATTCACGCTGCGGACAAAGTCCGCGTATTTCTGGAATAAGTCATAGGTACCAATGCTGCGAATACTGTAGGTATGTTCTAGTTGGTTAATGTAGTCGTCGGCATGGGTCTTGCGGGTTTGTACCAGCACCCTGAGTGGATACTTTACGTCTATTTCCCGCAAGACTTGCTCAAAGCCAATGACTGCGCGTTTCTTTTCGTCTTCGTCCATCAGGCCAAAGTTTGCCGGAAAGACTTCTAGGCACATGCGGTATGACCCATTGCGCATAATTATGACGCCGTCTTTAATGTCCTGAAACTGCCAAAAGTTACTGAGGGTTTGGTAGAGCGGCTTGGTTTTGAACAGTACGTTATTTAGAAATGACATGGGAGATGTGTATGCCAATGAATACTAAGGCCACTAGGCCAAAGCACATGGCAATAGAAATAATGATAAAAAGTTTACTGTTATTCTCCTGGTGATAGACGAGTTGTTTGGTGCGCGTTTCACTTGCGCCGCTCGCACTATAGTGGTTGTAAATAAGAACTCGCGGCTTTCGTTTGTAGTAGGAAATAATAAACAGGATATAGCGGTAGAAATTCCGTCCGCGAATGCTCGTCATACCGAGGAGGGATAGTCCAGCCATAGTCAGCATGCCAAGCACAGCTATATAGTTACCACTGGCCAGACTAAAAATGGCAAACCCAACAAATAGACAGGCAATGAATACCAGAATGATTTGTTTGATGGTCAATCCCCAAAACAAAGTCACCGTGTAGCCCTCTACGGATTCGGGGATATCTATTTTAATTTGCTTGTCTATATTCTCGCTCATAGTTATTGTTTGAGTCTCCTAAGTTTGTAATACAGTCCAGAACCTGACTTGAACCCATTTCTCACCACAGACCGGAAGCCGGATACTTCTGCTGCGTTAGCAATTTGCTGGAGCAAGTTGTTACTGTCTGCTACCACTGCCATGCCCACGAGCATAAGAATAAGGTTACTTACGGTAAGACCGCCTGAACTTAAAAAGACAAAAATAATTAACAGTACGAGCAGGTCAAACAGCAGGCTGAAGCTGGTGACAATAAACTTGTTCCAAAAAATGAGTCCCATGTTTCGGGTGTAGTCAAAAAAGAGCATAGGTGTAAAGATTGGTGCGAGCAATATCATGACCAGTAAAATAAAATATCGCTTGGCATTCCGGAACACCACAAAGCCAAACAGAATAATATACACCAGTACAAAAATGGCTAAAGCAATAAGACTTATACCAAGACTGCTAAAACCATTCCATAACGCATCGGTAATGAGCGCCTTAAGAGCGCTACTAAGGCCGCTTGCCAGTGCTGTATTAAACATAAAGCTGGCAAAAGCTTGTGCCATGGTAATAACTGCTTCGGCCATGTAGCGGGCTAAGAAAACACCGCCAAACCCGAGGAGTATTTTGCCTATGTCGCCTATAAAGTCATTTGAGTAATCGTTTTCAAGGGAGAATAGTATTGTTTTAAAGTAATGAGTGACTACAAGCACATAGACCCAAGCAAGACCAATAATTTCACTTAAACTAATCAGACTGTTGAAATTTACTACTCGCGCCAGTTTGTCTGCGGGGAGGTTCGGGTTGCTATCAAACAGCTCGGCCGGTAGGTTAAACAGAAAATTAAAATTGAACTTTTCTACAACCTTTTCAACCACCGTACCCGCACCGCGTACCACTTTTGCAATAATAACCCCAATAACTTCGTTAATGGTCTTTTTTACACAATCAATGGTATCAACCACTACCAGAATACACTTTGGTTCCTGAAATGTTGTTTGGGTGTCTTTTACCTCGCTACTAAACAGGCTGGTGTTTTCAATGTCGTCTGTATTGGGTAGTTTGCTCGTAATGTTCTGCTCTACGTCGGAATAAAAACGGCTAACAAATGTTTGGTGGAAAGCGAACACAAAGGCTCCGGACACAAAGAGCATAATAAAACCTACAATCACGGTCTGCATAATGAGATTTGACCGAGCAATGTCGTCATGCTTTCCTGAGTTGCGAATGACACCGGCAATGGCCAGGACAAAAATACCAACAATCAGGCCAATGATTATTACGGTGGGTATGTAGTTAGATAGAACAATGTTAATCAGATTGTCCATAATCCAGTTTGGGTACTTCGTTAATAGTCTTGCAACCCTCAAAGCCTGTTTTAAAGTACAGTTTTGGTTGTTTGTCCCAGTGGCTACCAATTCTTGATAAGGTGAGGCCGTCCTCTACGCCGTTCATTTCCAGGATTGTACTGTCTGCCAAATATATTCTGTTACTTTGCGTATCATGGAAGATTAAGAATGAAAACAATCCTACTGGCTGATTTTGTGCTGTGCTCAATTTTAATAAGTCCTTATCTTCTATCCTTGGGTCAGATACATCTAAGATTCTGTCGCCAATTTGTGTTTTCCAATCGGGTTTGGTTTTCATGAATTCAGCGAGTTTTTGCATGGATGCATACCGCCACTCAAAAAGTTCTATGCCTGTGGCTTTCTCTGTTTTTTCGTCCAGGTCACACACAAGCTTGCCATGCGTCACTAACGTTGGCGCAGCACTTAGAAACCCTTTATCTTTTGCGTAACTGTACCGTGCGTGTGCATGATTTTCTAAATAGTTAAAACTCTCTGGTACTATTGTTGCTACATCCCCGCCAGTAAGTGGCGTAAGGCTGGTGTTGATAAATAATATGTCTTCAAACTTTCTGCGTAGTAACTCTTGGTTATTACCCTGAAGCCAATTGGCTAACTCACTAGTAAAGGACTGCACGGTTTGAGTGCGTATCTTTTCTTTGTACTCAGTGCTTGTCCAATATTGGTCATCGGCAATAACAGTTTCTTGCTTACCCGTTTGTTCCACTGGTT
>CAYLOB010000066.1:0-4919 GCA_964385205.1 uncultured Candidatus Saccharibacteria bacterium
TTCAAATACGCGAACAATTAATGTCAGAACTTTATCCTTTAGTGTATAAAACTTTTTAATTATTAACTAAATAATATTATATGGTAATAAATCGAGTTACGTTTACAGGTGTAGATAATAACACCTTAATAAACGATTTACAAAAACTACAAAAAAAATACACACATGTTGAATGGGGTATTCTCATTGCTTCCAATCCTGGTAAAAGTAAACAACCTACCGAAGATTATATCTTATCTCTTAAAGATAAAGGATTGAAACTAGCATTACATATGTGTAATGATCATGCAAAAAATATCTTAACTGACGGTAAATTAGATATTAAATATGATTTTTTTGATAGATATCAACTTAATTTTAATTTCAACCATAACGAACACGATATAAGCAATTATTCAAAACTTATTAATAAATTTAAAACTAAAGATTTTATATTACAGACTAATTTCTCCAATGAAATGTTCATTGATAAAATTATTAATACTAATAAAACATCTAATACTCATATATTATATGATTCCTCTGGTGGCAGAGGCGTTGAAATAAAACAAATAAAACCTCCTTTTAAAGGTATCTATACTGGTTATTCAGGTGGAATAAACCCAGATAATATTAATGAGATTTGTAAACAAATAACATTTCATAAAAAAGATGATAGGGTTTGGATAGATATACAAACCGGCGCTAGAACAGACAATAACTTTGATTTAGAAAAGGTTGAAAAGATGTTGAAAGTCGTTAATAAACATATGAATAAAGGATTTTCTCTTTAATTTTTTAATCTATGTCTGCAATTCCCTCTGCAAATTCCATTAAGTGATTTTTAAATTCATCATATTTATCGTTCTTCTTAAACCAATTATCCGAATCCCTTTTTAATTGTTTATAATTGTATTTAATTTCTTTAGGTGAAATAATCCTAACGATTTTATCGTGCTCATAATGCTTATCAGTTGTAACCACATAATCATCATCACTAAAAACACTATTTATTTGTTCTTTAGTTTTTTCGTCAAAACGTTTATGTAACCAATTATCTGATATTTTTATACCATTAGACATAATAATATCAATTCCTATTTTTAGAAATTCTTTATTTTCTGCGTATACCGTATAAAGATTTTCATAATCAACTTTATTAAATTGATTTGCGTATATAAAACATTTAATTAATCTTTTAGTGAATCTCTCCGGTTCAATTCTGTTTAATGCTTCTTTAATAGATTTATCAAATATAATTATAGTTGAACCATCTAAATAATACATTAATTCTTTTGATCCACCATAATTTTTACTGAACTCTGTACCGCTACTAATATATCTCTTCTTATCAATTGAATTTGTTATTTCCTTAACTCTTTTAGTAGTTATTTCTCCCTTTCTTACCATATCAGAATACACACCATTAGCAAGATATTTTCTAACTAATCTGGTGTGATATCTTTTCAACATATTATAACCAGAATTCGTAACACCACCAGTTCCTCTATGAGGAAAATAATGTCTGTACATATCTTCTAAATCATCAGCAATACCAAGTCCTCTATATTCCTTTAATACGCTAATAAGCACAGACTTCCATTCATTTTGTGCGGCACCTATAATTAAATCTTCTTCTCTATGATATGCAACTATAGAATAATCTTTTGTTATTTTGCCTTTTTTATTTAATTCTTTATTATCGTGATATACTACTTCATCTTTTTCATTTCTACCTGCAACATAACTATATTCTTCCTGACTTTGATAAAAATCTATTATTATTCTATCATATTTTTTGGTCTTTATTCTTTTCCATTTACCATCTTTTATATTTACCCATGAATAAGCTTGTCTGTTATCTTCTACCGAATGATTATAAGCACTATCAGGATGCCAGGCGTGTAAAGCACCTTTTTGTAATTCTTTAAAATATTCATCAAAAGTCATCAAAGCTGGTTCAGTCATGCCTTTATGTTCTATTTCATGCTTAGGGTACAAGACATCTCTTGGTGTGACTACTTCGTTAATAAATGATTTAAACTTATACAGTTTCATAAGGTATATATTAAAATAATATATAATTTCATATGGACAAATCTAAAGTAACACAAAATTATTTAAGAAAGGAAATTTTAAATAAAAATTCAAAAATTAGGACACTTAATTATAAACTTAACAACGATACTAACGAATATGAATCGGAAGAGTTAGAAGAAGATCTAAAAAATGAAAAAAATAACCTCACGTTATTAATAAAAAAATTAAACGAGGAAGTAATTAATGACAAAAAAACAAAAGCTATTTATAAAAAATCTTTACAAAGCTTAAAAGAATCATTAATCAATTATGCTAAAATAACTAGATCTAATGAGGATATAAAAAAGGGAGTGATGGATATTAATAGTATTATTATAAAAATGGAAAAATATCTAAATTCTTAATTTTTTAAATTCTTTAACATATTTTTTGAATACATCCAAAGATGGCATATGATCTGATTTAACTTCATATGTTTTAATTCCTTTTAATATTTTATTATTAGCTTCTATATCAACATCTTCATCCTCTGTTCCTGTAACAACAATTTTATTCTTATAAACAGGTAAATCTAAAATTGATTTTTCTAGTTTTTGTACGTCATGCATCTCTTTTCCAAAATCAGGCATAAACATTAAACAAGGAATCTTCTTAAAATTAGAAAAGTAATAAGCCATAAATCCACCTAAGGAATGACCTATTACTCCATCTACTGATATATTTTTAATTATGTCCCAAGCATTCACTGTCCTATAATCTAATGTTAATGACAAAACATTATAATCCAAATCTTCTAATATAGATAATTGCTCATTATCTATGCTACCATCTAATCCGTGTAATAAAAGAACCGTTGGTTTTTTATGCCATTTTTCATACATTAACATATGCTTCATAACATATATATATTTTCCTTAGAAAGGACATTTACATATTTTTATGCACTAAAGATATATTTGTTGTTTTCATATTCGACATATAGTGAACATGGGGATAAATTTATACAATCTTGTTCTTCGGAGATAATAAATCTGGATGTTCCGTCTATTATTTCATCATTATATAATCTTACTGTTAAATTAGTAAGTCCTTTACATAGGTGGTAAATTTGTGAATTAGTATCGAATACTAATTTTTGTGTCTTATCTACCAAAAGACCATTTTGGTATGATTTTTTAATCATATCCAAAAATAATTTGATTTCCTTGATTTCAATTCTTAATTCATATTTCATCGTATCTTATATACCATAAAACATGAATAGTTTATATTAAAAACCATGTATTATTTTTAATATGAAATTTTATTTCACCTTTTTTAAGTGTTGCTTCGTATTTTTCTTCTCTTAAAAACCATTGTATTTCAACGATACTATTATCATCTGTTATTTCTAACAATTTTGGTTTTATATCCACTATTTCATACACAACATCCGGTGTGTCGCCTTTTGCTATAAATTTATCACCTTTTTTAATCATTTAAATAATCAATTATTTTTTCTTGTAACTTTTCTACCGCTAAATCAAAATTTTCATTTAAAATTATTAAATCAAATTTATTTTCTTGTTCTGCTTCCTTTGAAGCTTTATTTACTCTTTCCTCAATAGATTTTTGTGTATCAGTTCCTCTATCCTCTAATCTTTTTCTCAATAATTGTAAAGGAACTTTAATAAAAATTGTAATAGAATTTGGATATTTTTCCTTAATATCCAAAGCTCCTTTAACATCAATATCTACTATAGGAATTTTATTATCTTCCCAAATCCTTTCAAATTCTGATTTAAATGTACCATAATATTTACCTTCGTACACCATTTCCCACTCTACAAATTCATCCTTTTTTATACATTCTTTAAATTTATCAACTGGTAGAAAATAGTAATCTTTACCATCAATTTCTTTTTCTCTTTTTTCTCTAGTACAAGCAGATACTGAAAATGATAATTCGGGATATGTTTGCAGCATTTTCTTCACTAATGAAGTTTTGCCAGATCCAGATGGTGCTGTTATGATTATTATTTTTCCCATGTTTTATATTCTCCGTTTTTAAAATTTAAAATTATCACATCTAATGTAATCCAAATAGGATTATTTTCTGAATACATATTCCAACTAATTTTTACAATAATTGGATTTATATTAGAAACCATTTGAAGAAGATGTTTAGGTCTTAATTCTTTAATAGTATAAATGTTTTTAATATTTCTATTAAATTCCTGCACAGAATAAAACTTATCACCTTCTTTAAACATTATCTAATTTACTTAAATCTTCAAAAATCTTTTTTTGTTCTTTTGATATGTTTTTTGGAATAGTTACATTAACCTTAACATACAAATTACCACTACCGTAATTTCTACCGTCTGGTGCTAAATTTGGTATACCCCTGCCATTAAAATTATATATTTTACCGCTCTCACATCCAGATTCAATAGCAAATTTAAATGTTGTTACAGGTGTTTTAATAGTTTTTTGTGTACCTAAAACAGCTTCGGGTATAGATATCCATATATCAGTATATAAATTGTTACCATCTCTAGCAAAATTAGGTTCTGGTATTTCTTCTATTCTCACTATTAAATTACCAGTAACACCATTTCTTATCTCATTACCACCTCCTTCAACAGGCATGTGTCCTGTTGATACACCCGCAGGTATTGATATTGTTATATTTTCCACACGTCTTGTAACCCCTGAACCATTACATTTATTACAAGGATTTTCGACAATAAACCCATCCGTGCAATCAGGGCATTTACTCTGCTGTTGCATCATTCCAATCGATGTTTGATAAGAAGTAAATACACTACCCGCACCGTTACAAGTGCCGCATTTACGTGATTTATCACCTCCTTCACCTTTACATGAATCGCATTTTACATCCCTGTTATATGTGATGT
>CAYLOB010000067.1:0-4916 GCA_964385205.1 uncultured Candidatus Saccharibacteria bacterium
GTTCAGTTTCAGCAGGATCGATATGGGATACATACGCATCAAAATCAACCACCCCAGGAGCGGCATCTAAATCAACTGTGACTTTATTTTGTAAAGCGATTCCATTTATATTGACTTCTGGAATATATGCTTCAATTTCTAAATCAGCGCTTACCACAGAAACCAATTTTGTATTCGCACTTACAGATTCACCAGACTTTGCATCATTAAGAGAAACAATTCCATTTATTGGTGAACGAATTATTGTCTTTGCAATTTGAGCATCAAAACTACGAACATCTGCTCTAGCTGCTTCAACCTTTGCTTCTTGCACAGGAATATTAGAAAGTGATGTACTAAAATCATCTGAAATATTTGTTATACTTGAAACTGCGTCATTTATATTACTCCGTGCAGTTGCTACATCTCCCTTATACTTTTCAATCATTGATAAAGTTAATATGTCACTTTGCTCATATGAATTTACAGCGAATGAAACCGTATCTAAGAATTTTTTAACTGCCAGTAAATTTGAAAAAGCATTATCAAGATTCCTTGAGGTGTAGTTGTTTAGATTAAGTGATCCAATCTCACTTTGCCAATCTGTTAGTATTTTTTCTACAGACTCACGTCCATCATTGATAATATTTTTTGTACTGAAATAATTATTAAATGTATACTTAATTTCTGGACCACTACTTCTACCGTCATCAAAAAATTGATCCGCCTTATTTCGTATCGCATCATCAGCTTTTGTGTATGCATCCAAAATACTATTAACAAGAAGTCTCTTATTATTCTGTACTTCTGTAGAGTCAATTCCAGAAGACTTTAATTTTAGAAGTTCAGCCTCTTCCGCCAAAAGATCTGCTCGAGCTTTATCTCTTGACGCCTGCAACTCTGACGAATCCAAAGCGACAATCTGTTCCCCTACAACCACCTTGTCACCAACAGCCTTGTATCGACTAGAGATTGTACCGGAAGTTTCAAATCCCATCTCAACACTCGAAACTGCAACAACTTTTCCTGAAACTGAAACAGAACGGACAAAGTCAGTCTTTTTAACCTTAAATTCGCCGTCTGTTGTACTAGAGTTACCTTTAAACACAAAAAAAATGACGACTACAAGTAGACAAATGATAAATATGGCTCTTTTGCTCTTTAGTTTTGAAAGTATTGTTTTTAACATATATTATGCGAACTATTGTACCTTAAAATCAGTATATAAACAAAGGGTCTTTAATTTTTTCTTAAATCTTGTATACTTACTTGGCAATGATAAAAACATATGAGTATAAAGATCTCAAATGGAGTGATCTTGAAAACCCGAGCGAAAATGAGATAAAACTCATGATTGAAAACCATCATATTCCAAAAGAAGTCGCCGAAGACCTTCTTTCTCCAACTCCAAAACAAAGAGTTACTTCTTATGATAATTGTATTTATATAGTACTCCATTTCCCAGCACTAAAAAGCGGAGAGTCGCAAGACCATAGACATGAAATTGATTTTATTCTTGGAAAAGATTTTTTAATTACAGTTCACTACGACCCTATTAAATCAATCGGTAAGGTAACTTCTGAATTCGGAAATGAACAAGCAATTCATACTATCGCAATAAATGCTGGTATTATTTTTCATAAAATTATAAAGCACCTTTATCATTCACTTCTTCACGATGTTGAAATCATAAAGAAAGAATTAGACAAAGCTGAAATTTCTATTTTCAAAGGAGAAGAAAAACAAATGGTAGTAAAATTATCGAGAATTCATAGAAATATCTTGAGATTTAAAAATGCCACACAACCACATCCAGAAGCTATCGTTTCATTAAACAATTTCTTTAGAGAATTTTTAGGTGAACAATATTCAAATCTTATTCATGATCTATCATCAGAATACCAGAGAGTGGAACGAAGAATGCACAATAACAAAGATCTGCTCGACGAACTACGTCTCACTAACGACTCACTCCTTTCAGCGAAACAAAATGAAGCAATAAAAGGACTTACTATGATGGCGTTTTTAACATTCCCCCTTACACTTGTCGCAGCAATATTTAGTATGGACACAACATATATGCCAATAATCGGTATGAAACATGATTTTTGGATTATTCTTTTGATTATGGCAAGTATTTCAGTTTCGAGCATACTTTTCTTCAAATTTAGAAAGTGGTTATAAGAATTTAATTTCTCTTTACAAAATAAAAAACGATGGAAGACTTACATTTACAAAATACGTTAACAAAAGAGAAAGAAATTTTTAATTCAATAACCCCACATGCAGTTAGAATGTACACTTGTGGCCCAACAGTATACAATTTTGCCCACATAGGAAATCTCCGTGCATATTATTTTGCCGACACTCTAAAACGAGCACTCATGTTTAACGGGTACGCTGTACGCCATGTCATGAACATTACTGACATAGGACATCTTACAAGCGACGCAGATGATGGAGAAGATAAAATGGTCAAAGCGTTGAAACGAGAAGGTAAGCCAATGACATTGGAAGGACTACGAGAAGTTTCGCATTTTTATTTTGAAAAATTTAAAGAAGACTTTTTAAAATTAAATCTTATTCTTCCTGAAAAATTTACTTTTGCGAGCGAACACATTCCAGAACAAGTAGACTTAATCCAAAAATTAGATAGTAAGGGTTTTGTATACAAAACAAGTGACGGTCTTTATTTTGATACTTCAAAGGATAGTGAGTATGGGGTACTCGGAGGAATTTTTGCCGATGAAGCACACTCTAGAATCGGTTTAAATAAAGAAAAAAGGAACCCAGAAGATTTTGCTTTATGGAAGTTTTCAGATGAAGATTCGCTTGGCTTCCCAGCACCTTTTGGCAATGGTTTTCCTGGTTGGCATATAGAATGTTCTGCAATGGCGATGAAATATTTGGGGGCACAATTTGATATTCACACAGGTGGAATTGATCATATTAGAGTACATCACAACAACGAAATTGCTCAATCAAAGGCTGTAACAGGAAAAATTATGGCGAAATATTGGATTCATAATAATCACATAACAATTTCTGGTGACAAGATGGCAAAAAGTGGTGAAAATTTCCTATCACTTTCATTCATGGAAGAACACGGGATAAGTCCTATGGCTGTTCGCTTGTGGTATATGCAAAGCAGATATAGTACTCGAGTTGATTATTCACTCGAAGCACTTAAGGCAAGTGAAACTGCCTGGAAAAAATTAAAAGGACTATTTCTTGAATTGCCTGACGATGGATTTAGAATAAGTTACGTATATAGAGAAAAATTTGTCGAGGCTATCAACGACGATCTAGACACACCAAAGGCACTCACTATTGTATGGGAACTTTTAAAAGATACTGAAATTCCTGCAGAGGAAAAAAGAATGACTCTCTTAAATTTTGACCAAGTTTTAGGATTCAATCTTAAAAACCTAAAACATGATGATCTTCACTTATCTAAAGAAATTGAAAGTCTAATTTCACAAAGAAAAGAAGCAAGAGAGAAAAAGGACTGGAATAAATCTGACGAATTAAGACACATCATAAGAGAACACGGTTTTGATATTCGTGACATGGATGATGAACAAGTGATAACAAGAAGCTTATAGTTTTAACCTTCCCAGACCTCACACACAGGCAGAAGCGTTTGACTTAAATTCAAATATAGGTAGTATACGTACTAGAAATTTCATTGATTTGGTAGAGGTTGACGCCCAACGGGCAAGCAGAGCAAATCCGAGCGGATGCTTACTCAAGGAGCCACCAGGCTCTGCTACAACCTCACCTAAGCTGAGGGGAAACAAGTCTTGTGGCCAACATTTAGCCGTCACAACCATGAGACTTGGGTCTCGAAAACAACAGAACCACTCTTCCGTTCTAGTTGCCGAGACTTCCCCTCAGCCAATTTTCCATAAAGCGCGCAAACCCTCCGGTTTGCGCGCTTTCAACTTTCTGTATTTCCTAAAACCTAAAAGCTAGTAGCTAAAAGCTTAGTTAATTTATTTTCAAAAACGTTTCCGCCATTACCAAATCTTCAGGTGCAGTAATCTGAAGCCAAAACCTAGATTGAACAGCTTTAATATTTTGTTCACTTTTCATAGACAATATAGTTTGAGGCAGACCAACTTCCCCTCCTTCAATTCCCACCATTTCATACTCAAAAATTTTCGAATTAATTGTATACAATCCAGTACAAACAAATCCCATTTCATCTTGTGGATATTTTTCTAAAATATCTCTTATATGACCTTCTTCATCAAAAACAACTTTAGCTCTCCCTTTTACATTATCTACCTCTCGAACCAAAATAGAACAATCATATTTAAGACACTCTTCCATATCATCTTTTGAATAAATATCGTCACCCATCATCACCAAGAATCTTTGCTCATCTTTTAATATTTCCTTACATTCAAAAAGTGCATGAGCCGTTCCCTTTTGTTCAGTTTGAACTACATATGTGATTTTTTTACCATCATAAGAATCACCAATCACCTCAATTATTTTATCTTTAAGATGTCCAACTACAATAACAACCTCAGATATACTTTCTGGAAGCATTTCTAACTTGTGTTCAAGGAGTGTTTTCCCAAGCACCTTAAGCATTGGTTTAGGAGTCTCTTTTGACAGATCCCCCATTCGAGTTCCTTTTCCTGCGGCTAATATAACTGCAAACATGGAGCCTATTATAACTATTTTACTGGAATTTAAAAGCCTTGTCAGCTTAATTACTTAGAATTAACTTGAGACCCATTCTTTCTTAACACAACATAAAATAAAGATATAAAAACAAGTACCGCGAACACAATTGCACCCCACACAAGTGCTGGGTATTTCTCAGTCAAACGACTCTCTTCTGTGTCACAGGCATCACCCTTCCCATCTCGATCTGTATCAATTTGATCTCTATTTGGGGCATTGACGCAGTTATCAAGTGAATT
>CAYLOB010000068.1:0-4606 GCA_964385205.1 uncultured Candidatus Saccharibacteria bacterium
GCCAGCGCATTTTTTCAGATAAAGGCGTAAGTCCTGCATTGAACGCGGAAACAAACGCCCATGTAATTCAAGTCAATCCATCCACAGAAAGCGGCGGAAAGCAACCATTCCAACAAAACCGCGTGTATGATAGCAATGGCATCAGCCCCGCTTTATGCAATGGACTTGACGGGCATTTGATTTTATTGAACCCCGTTAAGGCAAACGGCGAAACCCCAACACAAATTGAGCGGGTTTATTCTAATGACGGCATTTCTCCAGCCCTACCCGCCCATCATACGCCGCCGTACACCGATTCTTTGCCGCAACGCTTCCGCCGTTTCACCGTCGTGGAATGTTGCCGCCTCCAAACGATGCCCGACAACTGGTTTGTTGACCACGATGGATTGTCAATAGTCAGCAACTCCCAAGCCTACAAAATGTGCGGCAACGGGTTCACGGCTGAAATAATCGCACATATACTAAAACACATAAAATGAATCACACAGACATCCTAAACCACCTAGCCGCAAAGCTCAGCTATCAAACCTACCTAGAAATAGGTGTCCGCAACCCGTCCGACAACTTCGACAAGGTTATTTGCCCCGTCAAGGTAGCCGTTGACCCATTCCCGCAAAGAGAGGATATTTTGCCACTCACAAGCGATGCGTTCTTTTTTGAGGACGAACAGCAATTCGACTTGATTTTCATTGATGGCTTGCATGAACGCGAACAGGTCAAGCGTGACATTCGCAATGCGCTTTCTTGCTTGTCGCCCAACGGCACTATTGTAGTCCATGACTGCAATCCGTCCACCGAACAATCGGCACAGTACCCACTTGACCCGAACAACGGCGGTGAGTGGTGCGGAAATGTTTACCTTGGATGGATTGAGTGCCGCCGTGAATTGATTGGCGTGGAAATGTATGTCGTGAATTGCGATTATGGGTGTGGCATTATTTACCGTGACGACAAACCAAAGCAGAGCGAAATTCTTAGAATCCCACACAATTTTAAGGACTTCTCCGCAAGCAGGGCTACTTTCTTAAATCTGCTCACTAAGTATCATTTTGTTTCCGACACCGCCAAAAGAATCACGCCATGAAAAATAATAAAATCAAACCTGCCCAAATGCACCTCACCGACCCTCACGAGAAAGTAGCTAGACTGGTTAGGTCGAATCAAAACATCCGTGCGCTTGAGGCGGCTTTTGCACTAAGCCTTCAATCGCCCAATAAAGACGGGTATATCTTTGCGTCATCAGAATCGCAGAAAATTGACGGACGTGGACTAATGGCGATTATAAAAGAAATGACGGACAATGGTGAAATGGAATCCAGTGCAATCATCGGCGAAAGCCAGTTGGATGCAGCCTACAAAAAGGCCATGGGAATTAAACAGGATACGCTATGACCAAGAACGACATTCAAACCGCCTACCTCGTAAACCTCCCAAGCCAAACCCGCCGCCGTGTGGTGTCTGAAAGAATGTACCGCGACCTTGGGCTGACGGTTCGCATGAAAATCTACCCCGCGTTCGATGTTCGTGGCACGGGATGGTCGCACGTTCCCACCAAAGATTCAACTACCAACCTCGGCGCAATGGGTTGTACCCTCTCTCATTGGGGTATCTATAAATCCATGATTGTGCAGGGCGAAAGAATCGCGCTGGTGCTGGAGGACGACTTTTTACCCAAGCCAAACCTAGACTGGTCTGTGCTGGAATCCGCCCCCGACGATTGGGATATTCTCGTTATTGGTTGGGGTGTATGGGCTGAAACGCTGGACAAACACGTTATCTTGCGGAAAGTCTGCAAAAACTGGTGTGTGTCCTCAAATGGAGCGGGAACGTATTGCTACATTGTACGCCACCCCGAAAAGCTGAATCTAGCCATGCAGTCGGTTTCGCACGTTACCCAAGTGGACAACGTGCTTTATAATTTACTCATGCGAAGGGGCGACATAAACGTTTACCACCTTGTCGCGCCTATGGTCGGGCATCGCTCTGATTGCAAATCAATCGCCAACGGCTAGTTTTGCTTTTGTGATTTGCGACCTAAGCCAACTTTCAACGGCCATTTGCTCAAACTTACGCTCGGCGTTTTGGTGATTGATGGCAACGCAATAAACAAACCCATCGTCAACCCTCACAAGTTTGGTTGACTTCATTTGCTTTTTGGAGTACACTTGCGCCCGACCCTTGTCAATGACGGGGATAAGTCGCTCTGTCACGTCGGCAGAAAATATAAAGTCACTTTCGGGAACCTCGGCCACGTCGCCACTTCGCACGTTCCACCTCCAAAGTTTTTGCCCACGGCGACGCGGGTCTTTTTTGTAGGCGTGGGCAGGCTTCGATATTTCGGCCTCAATTTGGGTTTGTTCGCGTGGTTGTTCTTGTTCTTGTTTGAGTATCATTACCATTCTAGTTTATCTAAGGTTTCATCATCAAATCCTTGGTCTTCCTTATATTCAGGGTCTTGCTCCAAAAAACTCTTTGAATATTCGTTATCGGGTAGCATCATCCACGGGCTTAATTTATCGTTTTCGGGGTCTAGGATGAAGTTATCCATCTTCTCACGTTCGCGCCGCTCCCTGTGCTTTTTGAGCCAGTTATCCAGCATCTTTTGCGCCTTCGCTCCTTTCCCTGCTTGCGTCAACGCCTCAATTCGCTCCATAAAAACCGCCTCGTTTGCGTCTTGTATGTCGGGCAATGCACGCTGGATATAGTCGCTCATGCGTTCTTCCAACTCCTTCACGCTGTTCACGCCGTCATAGCACAGCCGCAAATCCATGTCGTTCGGATTGTGGAATGCCCCGCTTGACGGGATGAATACAGGATGCGTTCTAAGCACAAAAGTACCATGTACCCCGTGCCGTTCTGACCGCGTTCTAGGTTTGTCAAACCATCGAACCGTGCGAAGCTCACCGATACGGCGAAATACGATTGAGTTGTGCCGCATCATTTCGCAATGCACCTCGTCAAAAAAAGCATTGACGTACTCCGTCATTTGTGCAACATCCCATCCGCGACGTTTGGCGACCTTATGCACGAGCGCGCCGCCTGTTTTGCGAACAGAATCTTTTACCACCCAGCGACGTGCCAAAACGTCCTTTCTGCTTCTGCGTGTACGGGAGTGGAGAAACCGCCTATCATCGGGGTACGGGCGCGGATATTCGCGCTTTTCAAGTGGCGTTTTTTCGGCCATACAAAAAATATTTGTTTCGTGTGTGTTTTTGTGCTAACTTTACGCCACAAATATAAGCAAAGTGATTGACTATTACATCATAGACCGTACAAATATTTGCATCAACCTAAGTTGGTTGCAGGTGGTGCCAGAGTTTGACGCTCTCGCCGAATCTTGCGGCGTGTGTTCTTTGTTCTATTTGGCACTAGCAAACGGCAAAAATTCACCGTACAGGGAAGATACGCCAAAGGACGGACACAAGAACTTGGTAGCGGCCATTGGTACGATTTTGAAGGAACGCGGAATTGTGGATAAGAACTATGCAGACCTAAACAAGATTCTTTCAAACTCAAAGTATATCGCGGCGGTCAAGAAGTGGAAAGAACCAGGATTCGACTACAACACGGACGACATTGTGTGGTACGCCAAAAGAAAGAAATTGGCAGAGGCAAACGAAACATTTTCCAATGCCGTCATAAGCGAGGATAATATCGAATACATTGAGAAGTTGAACAAGCTGATAACCCAACTAAACAGCGAAATGCCCGCGCTTGAACAAGCCGCAATGTTGGTTCGCGGAAAGCCCGGCAAGAAACAAACAGAAACGGACGTTAAAATGAGGCTTGAAAATATAAAAATAGACTAATGACCGACGCAAACTCTTTGGTAGCCCAAGCCAAACGCGCCATTTCGATAATGAGCGGCGGCAGCATCACCGACGACAACCGATTTTCGGAACGTCAGGTGATACGGCTATTGGACGGAGCATATTCTACAATCGTTCGCCAAACGCTGGAGCAGCGCAACCAAACGCTAGACCCACAGATGCAGCGCACTTTTTGCGTTCCATTGCTTCCGTCCAATATGTCGGAGTGTGGATGCCGTTGTCCTTCTGGGTGCAAAGTTCTGAAAGGCTACCTACCAAAATTCATTTCCCCCAACGGCAAGCCCGCGATTACGTTTTTTGGCGCAACGGACGGCACAGAGGGCTTTGATATGACCGACCGCCAACTCCTAGGCATGGGCATCTTTGGAAGATTTAGTGGTGCAGGAAACAAGCACAAATATTTCCTATCCAACAACACAGTTTTCGTTTTTGCTCCGTCCGATTCCACGATTTGCGAGGCAATGGTGCGCGGTGTGACAGATTCACTCCTAGCCACAGCATCGGGCAAGTGCTACGACATTTGGGGTGATAGCGGTATTTCGGTAGGGCTGGCACAGGCAATGCGCGAAATGGTAATATCTAGGTCGCTCGTAATTGAATCACAATCGCCCCGCGATGAGGCGAACAACGCCAACGAAAGATGAGGATGATTTCTCTAGCATATATTTTGCAGGACACGGGAGTAACCCCCATTCCTTCATCGGCACAGGCCGCAAGGTTGGCGGCTGCTTTTTGGCAGGACATTCCGCCAAACGAACTTGTTTCGTTGTCGCAAA
>CAYLOB010000069.1:0-4554 GCA_964385205.1 uncultured Candidatus Saccharibacteria bacterium
CTCTCGCCTACAAAATTGGTGAAATCTTTAGTGAAATTGATAACAAGATTCAGGGCGGTCACACACTGCGTGAAGCCCTCGACATCATTGATGGTCTTGAATTTAAGACACAGGAACAACTTGATGACCTGTCTCACTTGTACGAAGAGCGATTGAAGATGCTGGGTGGTGCAGGGCGGAGTGGTGAATACTACACACCACGCCCACTCATTAAAACGATGATAAAGGCGCTCGATATTGAGCCAGGTAAGACAATCTATGACGGTGCAGCTGGTACGGCGGGTTTCTTAACTGAAGCGTATGACTATTTGAAGTCAAAGAATCTTTCTACTAAACAGTTGAAGTTCCTTAAGGAGAGTACTTTCGTAGGTAAGAACAAAATGGCACAACCGTATCTCTTGGCTACGATGAATATGATTTTGCACGGTATCGAAGCGCCGAATATGATTCATACCAATACTCTCACTGAAGATACTGCCGATATTCAGGAGAAGGATCGCTACGACTATATCCTAGCCAATCCTCCGTTTGGTGGAAAAGAGCACGCTGAAGTACAACGTAATTTCCCTGTAAAGACAGGGGCAACTGAGCTTTTGTTCCTTCAGCACTTTATGCGAAGACTCAGAGCGGGTGGAGAAGCGGCGATTGTTATCAAAAATACATTCCTTTCAAACACTGATAATGCAACTACCTCTGTTCGTAAGGAGCTACTCGAGTCTTGCAGTCTTAATGGCGTCCTCGATCTCCCAGGTGGAGCTTTCTCAGCTAACTCATCAACAGGTGTAAAAACTGTAGTTCTCTTCTTTGAGAAGGGTAAGTCAACCAAAAAAGTCTGGTACTACCAGCTTAATGTCGGTCGTTCATTGGGTAAGACTGACCCGCTTAACGAGAACGATTTTGCACACTTTCTTAAGCTTTATAAGAAAAAAGAAGATAGTGAATATAGTTGGACATTAAAAGTAGAAGACTTAGACAAGAAGAGTTTTGACTTGTCTGTTAAGAATCCTAATGTACAGAAGGAAGTGGCATTGCGTGCTCCAAAAGAGATAATCCAGTCACTTCAAAAGTTAAGTAGGGATGCGGATGAAATTATTAAAAATCTATGAGCAACACAGAGATAATCAAAGATATAGATTTGACTACGCAAGAAGGAGTGGCATCTTTTTTGCAACAATCGACAATTGCAACGGCAGAGTTTTTAACTGGTGTACTAGCTAGTGATTCGAACACCTATAAGTTATCTGCGGGAAGATTATTGCAAAGTGTATTAAAGAATAATCTCTTTACACAACTTGGTCGTGAAATAGCTGAATATAGATCGGCAGGAATTATTAAAGAAGATTATTTTGCAACTAACAAAAACCAGGTCACTTTTCTAGAATTATTAAAATTTATAGATGAGGACGTACCAGACGAAGAACTTTTTAAAGCAGCAAAGTCAATATTTTTTACAAGTGTTGGTGTAGACTCAACTTTACAAGAAGAGATGTTGGCGTATGAGTTTATGACGACAGTCAGAAAATTGTCTGGTACAGAAATACTGATTTTAAAGGCAAACTACGAAATTGCTACAGGTGCTCTCAAAGGTGGAAACACTACTGCTGTCATTGAGAAAGGTAATCGTTACAGAGAATATTGGCGCAGCTGTGTTGCTCGACAGATGGGTGAACAAGCGATGCACTCAGTAATTGATAAATACGAATCAAATCTAGAAGAGTTAGGGATAATTTCTCGAAGAGAACACATTGAGCGTGCAGCAGGGAGCTTCCTCCCGACGCCACATTTTCGCCTGACTGAAGTAGGTGTGATGTTTTGTGGTTACATTTCAAAGTATGAATAAAAATTGGGATAATAAAACACTTGGTGAAGTCTGCGATATTTTGGATAGCAAACGGAAGCCAGTAACAAAAAAAGATAGAATCTCAGGTGATTACCCATACTATGGTGCGACAGGAATAGTTGACTATGTAGCTGATTATATCTTTGATGAGAGACTAGTTTTGGTGGGGGAAGACGGGGCGAAGTGGCAATCAGGCGAAAAGACAGCTTTTATTGTTGATGGTCAATATTGGGTCAATAATCACGCTCACGTTTTAAGACCTCACGACAATGTAATTTTGCACGAATGGATTGAATACTATTTTTTTATTAAGGATTTGTCTGAATATATTACTGGGGTTACAGTCCCGAAGTTGAATCAGGAAAAACTTAGATCAATTGAAATACCCGTTCCACCACTCTCTGAACAAAAGCGGATTGTGAAGATTTTGGATGAGAAGTTTGAGTCGATTGAGAAGC
Source organism: uncultured Candidatus Saccharibacteria bacterium (assembly GCA_964385205.1). Classification (GTDB taxonomy): domain Bacteria; phylum Patescibacteriota; class Minisyncoccia; order Phycocordibacterales; family CAIRYW01; genus JAUPVJ01. The sequence goes on from CAYLOB010000069.1 coordinate 2,299, forward strand.
TTAAAAAGGTGACGAAAGAGCAATTAGCTGACGCTAAGGAACTCTTTGAGAGTCAGGCAAGTAGACTATTTCTTAACGAAGATTGGGAAGAGAGAAGCTTTGCTAATGACTCAGTGTTTAAAATTGTGGACGGAGATAGAGGTAAAAATTATCCTCAGAAGAAAGACTTTCAGAAAGAAGGGTATTGCTTATTTATGAGCACTAAAAACGTTAGAAAAGATGGATTTGATTTTTCAGAGAACGTGTTTATTTCTAAAGAGAAGGATAAAGCACTCAGAAAAGGTAAACTTAACAGGAATGATGTAGTTATGACTACTAGGGGAACGATTGGAAATATTGGTGTTTACGATGAAGCGGTCACTTTTGATAACATTAGAATCAATTCAGGAATGCTTATTTTTAGACCAAACACTGATGTCATTCTACCCAAGTTTCTTTTTGAATTGCTGCGGTCACCTTCTGTTGTTAGACAAATCAAAACTCACACGTCAGGCGCAGCTCAGCCCCAGCTACCTATTACAACCCTAAAAAGATTTACATTCAGGTTGCCTCCTTTGGCTAAACAGAAACAAATCTTTCAGGAATTAGAGTACATCATCAAACAAACGCAACAGTTAAGAGGGGTGTTGGAGAAAAAGCAAGTAGATCTAGAAGATCTGAAAAAGTCCTATTTAGAACAAGCTTTCGCAGGAAAATTGTAAGATTTATGCTATTTTATTCATATGCCACCCACTGAAGCAGACACAAGAGCCCAATATATCGACCCAATGCTTAATGAGAGTAAGTGGGGTCATAACTTGACCGAAGGGTCGCAAGTCCTGCGAGAGTTTTACTTTACCGATGGTCGGATGCTTTCAGGTGGTCAGCGTGGGAAGCGAAAATTTGCTGACTACATTCTTTCATATAAAAATCAAAAGCTCGCTATCATTGAAGCGAAGAGCGGTGATTTGCCACCAACGGAAGGTTTGGAGCAGGTGAAGAATTATGCGACCTTGCTCAATATCAAGGTGGTTTTTAGTACTAACGGCTCTGAGACGTACTGTTTTAATATGGAGACGGGACGAGGGGAGTATGTAGGGCAATATCCTACTCCAGACGAGCTCTACCGAATGGTGAATGGTTTCCAGTCTGACGTACAGGAAAGAGCGGTGGCTGAACCATTTCACAAGATCAAGTTCGACCCACGCTATTACCAGGAAAATGCTATTCAGGCAGCTGTAAGGGCAATTACTGGTGGTGAGGATAGGGTTTTGCTCACTCTTGCTACTGGTACAGGAAAAACATTCATCTCATTCCAGATAGTTTGGAAGCTTTTTAATGCACGCTGGAACAAGCGGAGTGATGAGCGTCGTCCTCGCATACTTTTCTTGGCTGATAGAAACGTACTCATAGAGCAAGCAATGGGTGATTTTAACCCACTTGAGTCAGAAATCATTCGAGTAAACGGTGAAGAAATTCGAAGACGTGGCGGTACTATTCCTACTAATGGTAATGTCTTCTTCTCTATATACCAAGCAATGGTAGGTGGTGGAGAAACTCCGTACTACAAAGACTACCCGCAAGACTTTTTTGACCTAGTAATCATTGATGAGTGTCACCGTGGAGGTGCTAGTGATGCGAGTAATTGGCGAGCAGTACTTGACCACTTCTCAGGTGCAACGCACTTAGGACTTACTGCAACGCCAAAGCGGACTGACAATATCGATACATACAACTATTTTGGTGAACCAAAATACACCTATTCACTTCGTGAAGGTATTGAGGACGGCTTTCTTACTCCGTTTAAGGTCAAGAAAATTAGTACCACACTTGATAAGTACGTCCACGGCGCAGGAGACGTTGTACTCGAAGGCGAACTAGAGAAGGAAGAATACGAAAAAGGAGATATGAATCGGGTGATTGTGATTCCCGAACGAGAAGAAGCACTTGTTCGAATTATGCTTCGAGAGATTGATGAGAAGCAGAAGACAATTGTGTTCTGTATGAACGAAGCGCACGCTTTGATGATTCGTGACTTCATTAACAAGCACAAGAAGAGTGACGACCCAAACTACTGCGTCCGTGTCACTGCGTCCGAGGGGGCTATAGGCGACCAGTGGCTACGCGTATTTCGTGATAACGAGAAGACTATACCAACCATCCTTACAACTTCTCAGAAGCTTTCTACGGGTGTTGACGCTCGTAACCTACGCTTTGTAGTGTTAATGCGTCCTGTGGGCTCTATGGTCGAATTTAAGCAGATTGTGGGGCGAGGGA
>CAYLOB010000070.1:0-4509 GCA_964385205.1 uncultured Candidatus Saccharibacteria bacterium
GCACAAGAAGAGTGACGACCCAAACTACTGCGTCCGTGTCACTGCGTCTGAAGGGGCTATTGGCGACCAATGGCTTCGTGTTTTCCGTGACAACGAGAAGACTATCCCAACCATCCTCACAACGTCTCAGAAGCTCTCTACGGGCGTGGATGCTCGTAACCTACGCTTTGTAGTGCTGATGCGTCCTGTGGGCTCTATGGTCGAATTTAAGCAGATTGTAGGGCGTGGGACACGGGTATATGAGGGGAAGGATTATTTTACTATTGTAGACTTCTACGATAACTACACAAAATTTGATGATCCAGAATGGGATGGAGAAGCGGCCGATGTCACGATTACTGAGCCACCTATCGTACCAATTGACGATGAGGGCGATGATGATATTGATACAAATCCACCACCTCCTCCAACAGAACCACCTATTGACCCGCCACCACCAAAACAACGTGTGAAAGTGCAGCTTGCGCCACACCGAGTCGTCTTTATGGATGATATGGTCGAGACGCTGTACTTTGATGGTGCTGGTAAACCAGTCAGTCCCGAACAGTTTCTAAAAGATTTGTTTGAAAAGCTGCCTGATTTCTTTGTTGATGAAGAGTCACTTCGAAAGATTTGGTCTAACCAAGAGACTAGGAATCAGCTAATTGATGAGTTAGCAAACAGAGGTTTTGATTTGGATAAGCTCCTTAAGCTCCGAGATGCATTTAATGCTTCTGATTCTGATATTTACGACCTACTACGGTTTATCAAGTTTGATAAGCAGGTGATTTCTCGTAGTTCACGAGTTGAGACGATGGATAAAACCTTTATGGAGGGACTTGATGCAAAACATAAGGAGTTCATTGACTTTGTGCTTGATCAGTACGAGCGCAATGGGTTTGAAGAGTTTAATGACCTGACAAATCTTTTGAACCTCAAGTACGGAAATACTTCAGTAGTAGATGAGCTTGGTGGGGTAGATGCAGTAAGACAGACTTTCGCCACTTTACAGGAGCTAGTTTACAAAGACTGATTATTAGAGTTGTTTAAATCCTAATACTTGAATAAATCATAGTATTCCCGATCAATTGCTGTCTCGAATGCTTCTTCAAGTTGAGTATCATCAATATACTTAAACTTTCTCAGTTCAGTGATATCTTGTGTGCTTAAGTCAGTGATGATTGGAAAAATTTCGTAGTTGTAGTTAAAAGGAGTTTCGGTACGAAATTCGTCATCTAGTAGTAGCATTAATGGTGACTCAGAAGAAGCGCGTACTCTTTCGCATATGGAGATTGCGTTCGATAAACAGAGTCGATATAGCCAAATAACCTGGTAATCGTGGTCTTTCTCGTTTTTAACTACTTCGAGCAGTTCTTCAATAATAGAAATCTTAATGGCTTCATCAGTGAGCTTTTTTAACAAGATATCAAGCAAAAGATATGTTTGTGCGCTCACTTCTTCTCGTATCAGAGCCAGCTTACGCAGGATTGATATGGTTGTGTGGATGTCGATTTTATCGACTTCAACTGCTACCCCCTCTTCGCTAAGATGGTGTGTGAGCTTGCTAAGTAGGGTGATTGATGACCTTCCGTCAGGATATCGTTTTTGGAGTTGGTATATCTTGAGAAGAATATCTTTTAGCAGTGATGCTGTTACTAAATTGTCTAACTCACCATATTTCACTGAACGCAATAAGTAATCATCACTTATTTCTCTAGACCAGTCTCTAAAACTTCCTTCAATTATGTCGTCGTAGACTTTTGTTTTATCAGAATTTAACACTAAATTATATTCGTCGAGTATTTTACTAAGTGCCCTCAATACTGACCTGCCTTGCTCGCTAGTCTTACTAAGTATTCTGTAGTCATCACGATATCGTGAGATTATTACTTCGTCTGCAAGGTTAGATTCGTTAATCCAGACAGATAATTTTGTATCAATATCTTTAAGTATAATTTCAGCGATAATATCTGAGACCATAGATCCAACAGGGATACCATTTGTTTGTCCGTCACGAGAATTCTGAAATAATCTGTCCAGCTTATTTCCAAGAAGAGTCATATCGTGTCGTTGGGCTTTTGCGGTAGCTTTTCCGTGTATTGCCCAAGAGATGCTGTGTGTATAGATTGATGGGTAAAAGTTCTTAATGTCAGTTACAGTCAAAAAGGAATAGTTTACAGAGTCTTTTACAAGGTCATTTTCAGCCATTTGTAACCATCGGTTAATTCCCGACAACTTAGTTGACTCATCCTCTTCTTTGGTAAATTTTGGTATTGAATAACAGTTTACTAGTGTCTTGGTCGTGAGCAGGGTCTTTATTTCTGTCCAGGCAGGTTCACTGGTGATTTCGTTGACGATGTGAACAAATATGTATGGGTGCAATAAGTTAAAACTCCGCCAAGAAAGATGTCCTTTAGGCGTTAGGAAGTTTAAGGGAGAGGTGATGAGTGGCTTGCCCCGATTTAACCAGTCAATTGGGGCGAGGTTTATTTGTTCTAGGTTTTGTGCACCGTAGTATTCAGGCATCTCGAATGATGAAGATGAATAACCGTGTATTAAAAGATAAGAGCGTGCAGTGACAGCGTCTGTACTTAAAAGTTCTGAAAGATATAGGTCGGCATTCTGTTCGCTGAATATTGTCGTCATATGACAAGTATACAACCAAATGTACCTTACCGTTATTTCTGTTCGACAGAGTATTTAGTGGGTCTTGGAGACCATAATTAGTGTCTGATTGTTAGATAAATGATATATGGAACAACGACTCAACAACCAGTAAATCAGGGTAGCAAATGGTAGCTTAAGGTAGCAAAAAACACCCCACGCAGGTAAAATATGGTTGTATGTATCCCTCTGTTACCAAAAAGCGACCTATCTCATTTCGTCAGTTGAGAGCGGTTGATTTGTGGCTAAAGTATGGACGTAAGAGCAAAGCGAGAGCACTTAGAGAAGCTGGCTACAGCAAGGCAATAATCAGACAGCCACACAAAGTCTTTAATAGTCCAGCAGTGCGTGAAGAGCTAGATAAGCGTGGTTTTGGCTTTACAGGCATACACGATAATTTGCCAATCCAAGGTAAGCCAATCCCAGTATATCGACCAGTTATCGACTTCTCAGCTATGACGTTAGAGGATCGCCAGATACTTAAAGAGAAGTTAGCTGCTATTGGCTACGAGACCAAACCTGTACAAGGAATAAATGGCAACGTAATCCCGAGTCATTAACGATGAAAACATCTAGAGCCACAGAAGAATTACGTCTATTTGAAGCTATTGTAGCCGACGTGACTGAAGAGCAAAGTTTCTATGCGCTTTTTGAGTACTTTGATTTCTTGCAAGATGAGTATAACGCTTTACGCCAACTGAAAAAATCATTCAAAAATAAAGGTAGCAATCTCTACCTTAATGCGGGGGAAGCATTATTTACCATCATTGAGGAGGGAAATTTGACCCCCAGAGCTGTATGGTCGAACGTCTTGTCAGGAAGCAATAGGTCTTTGGTGCTATTTTCAAAAACGGGTATGCCAGCTTCGGTTGGGAGGACAGTACACCAGCTTTTGTTATCAAATAGCATCTTTGATATATCGTCTTCCCAAGCTATAAAAACAACAGTTTGTATAAATAACCAATTTCACATTTCAGTTAAGGGACACGAAAATCGTCCTTTTTACAAACCTAGAAAAGGTAGTGAGCCGTACAAAATACTTTCAATATTAGTAGAAAGATACCTTGATAAAGACGAGCCAATAAGTAGTGGTTCATTGTCAAAAAAGATATATGGAACAATCACTAAAGCTAATCAGATAGCAACTACTATTGATAAGCTTAGAGATCAGCAATTCAATAAAAAACTAAAACAAGATTTTATTTCTAACAGTTCAGGGTATTACCTAAACGACGATTTTTTAAGTATTGAAATCAAGTAAATTGCTACTTTTATACTATTTCATTGCGTGGAGTAGAAGCACTTATTTTTTAATACCATTGCTTTAGCAAAATAAGTAAGTCACGCTAGAGCGTACAAGTGGCACGTAAAAATGGCACGTTAAGAGCTCTAGCTTGACGTGCCATTTTTGCGTCTTGTTATGAGAATAAGCAATACCGCATTACAGAGCTTTATAGAACTCTACCGTGAGAAATACGGGGTTCTGTTGAGTGATGAAGATGCGATGGAAATTGCAGGTCGATATCTCAGACTAATTGAAGTGGTCGAGTCAAATATATTTACAATTAAATCTAATACTGAAAATGGAAAATCAGGATACGTCTCCAATTGAGGGTGGCTATGTCGTGATGCCTAGACATATTGCACAAGATAATCGGAACGGCTTGATTTCCAATGCTGAACGTAACTTGTTGGTATGGATAAGACAAACAGCAGATTTGAGAGGTGTCAGTTATTGTTCTATGCAAGGACTAGCTGATGAAGCATTTAATGACAAGGTCTCAGTTTCATATGTCAATAAGTTACTCCGTTCTCTAAAAGGTAAGAGGTATTTGTGGTATAGAGACCGAAATGGACGCAGAGGTA
>CAYLOB010000071.1:0-4351 GCA_964385205.1 uncultured Candidatus Saccharibacteria bacterium
CGCGAAGGAGAAGCGATTGCATGGCACCTTGCAGAACTTCTAAAAAAGAAGTCAAAAAACAAAGATTTAAAGCGAGTTACCTATCACGAGATTACCAAGGAAGCTATTGAAGAGGCTCTTAAACATCCACGTCATATTGACCAAAATCTCCGCAAAGCCCAAGAAGCGAGGCGTGTACTCGACCGTCTTGTAGGTTACGATTTATCAGGACTTATCTGGAAAAAAGTTCGCTATGGACTTTCTGCTGGACGAGTTCAGTCTCCCGCTCTTCGCATACTCATGGAACGAGAGAGAGAAATTAGAGCTTTTATTCCTGAAGACTATTTTGTTATTTCCGGAATTTTTGAAACAGAAAAAAAAGATAAGTTTGAGCTTACTTGTGACAAAGAACCACGACTCAAAGAGGAGTCTCAACAAATCGTAAACATTGCCAAAAATAATCCTTGGAAAATTGTTTCCATAGAAAATACAGAGGTAAAAAGGTCTCCAAAAGCCCCCTTCACTACTTCAACACTTCAACAATCAGCATCTACTAGATACGGCTTCTCTCCTTCTAATACAATGAGAATCGCTCAAAAACTCTACGAAGCAGGACACATAACATACATGCGTACAGACAGCACACATCTAAGTGATACTGCTATTTCGATGATTTCAAAAGTTATAGAAAATAGTTTTGGAAAAAATTATTTAGAACTTAGAACTTTTAAAGCAAAATCAAAAAATGCACAAGAAGCTCACGAAGCAATCCGTCCAACACATCTAGAAAAATCTGAACATGGCTCAACAGAAGAAGAGAAAAAATTATACAGACTTATTTGGTCTCGAACAGTCGCTTCTCAAATGAGTGACGCAAAGATGCTTAGAACTAAAATATCGGCAAATGTAACGGCTGGTGGAACTATTCCAAACTTTTCAACAACTGGATCAATTGTTAAATTTGATGGCTGGCTTAAATGTGACAGTGAAGCTAAAGGAGAAGACAACATTCTTCCTGAAACAAAGGAGGGTGAGTCACTAAAAGCACTTGAGATAAATGAATTTGCAAAACAAACTCTTCCACCAAACAGATACAGTGAAGCAGGGTTAATCAAAGAACTTGAAAAAAGAGGTATCGGACGACCATCAACTTATGCTTCTATTATCAAAACTCTTGAGGAAAGAGAGTACGTAACAAAAGAGAACAAAGCCTTAAAACCAACTGACACAGGAGATGTTGTATCTACTTTTCTTGAAACAAATTTTGCTTCTTATATTAGTGACGACTTCACTGCAGAAATGGAAGACAAACTCGATGATATAGCTGATGGTAAAAGAGAATATGAAAAAACCCTAAAGGATTTTTATAAACCGTTCCAAAAGGAGGTAAAAGAAAAAGATAAACTCGACAAGGCTACAACGTTTGGCGTTGCTGATCCAAAATTCAAATGCCCAAAATGTGGAAGTGGAATGCTCGTTAAACTATCACGTGGAGGTAAGTTTCTAAGTTGCGACAGATATCCTGATTGTGATGGTGCGCTTACACTCGAAGGTGTAGAAATAAAATCAGATGAACCTATAGGGACTGATCCAGAAAGTGGGCTTCCTATTTTTGTTAAAAATGGAAGATTCGGCCCTTACGTACAGTTAGGTATTCAAATCAAAAAAACTAAAAAAGCCAAAAGTAAAAAATCTGAAGAAACTCCCTCAACCACTGATCCCCTTACACACTCAACCTCTCTATTAAAGCCACGAATGGCTTCAATTCCAAAAGAAATTAATCCCACAAATGTGACAGTAGAAATGGCTATGAAATACCTTTCTCTTCCCCGAGTTCTTGGAGTTCATCCAGAAACACAAAAAGAAATAATGGCGAACAAAGGACGCTTTGGCCCATACATTGTTCACGATGGTGATTTTAGATCTCTTAAGAAAGATGATGTGTTTGAAATAACACTTGCACGCGCACTCGAAATTCTGTCTGAGCCTAAAAAAGTCGGAAGAGGTAGATTCACTAAAAAAGTGCCTGACAAATCTAAATAGAAAAATTATTTAGATCATAAGACTCCTCCTCTTCTTCAAATTTCTTTTTCTCCTCAACACTTCGATCGTCGAGTGTTTGAGCCGGTTTGTCTTCTGGTGCAATTTCATTGATCACCTCTGGTGAGATAGAAGGCGCTTCATCTGTTTTTGAAACTTCAATCGGAGTAGATGCAGTTAAAATAGCACTGGCAGATTCAGGTAAACTTACCTTTTCATCAAAACTCTTTTTTATGTGCTCTAAAATATTTCGAAGATCCACTTCATTAAAATAATCAATATGGATTTTTCCACCGCTAAGTTTCTGTTCTATCTGCACGCGAGTTCCGAGCACCTCCGTAAGTTTTTCTTCCAACTCTATGATATCTGGATTTAAAACCTTATCAACTTTTCGAGCTCGCTCAAAGGCAATTTTGCGTGCAATAAGTTCTGTTTCTCGAACAGTCATACGCTTTAGCATTATTTCTCTAAACAAAACCTCCTGCTCTTCTTTTCTATCTGTAAGCATGAGAAGCGGTCTTGTATGACCTTCTGAAATTTTACCTTCAGAAAGAGCATCTTGCATGGATTGAGGAAGCATAAGTAGACGAATGCTGTTTGAAACATATTCCCGACTCTTCCCTACTTTTTGGCCGATTTCATTGTGCTTAAGTCCAAATTCATCTGCAAGTTTTTTAAATGCTTTTGCTCGATCAACAGGATTTAAATCTTCTCGTTGAAGGTTTTCTATGATAGCAAGTTCGAGTTTAAGTTTGTCACTTTGATCTCCTGTTTTGATTATTGCTGGCACTTGAGACAGTCCCGCAATTCTAGACGCTCTTAAACGACGTTCTCCTGAAATAAGTTCATATTCAACAACCAAACCACCCTCTGGTTTTTCTACTTCCTTTCTTGTTACCACAAGTGGCTGAAGAACTCCGTACTGACGGATTGATAAAGCCAGATCATTCAAACGAGCCTGATCAAATTCAATACGAGGTTGAAAAGGATTTGGTTTTATTTTTTCGACTTCGATCCAAAAAATTGAGTTGTTATAAAATTCCATCTGTCCATTATAAAGTATTAATTAAAAAGTATAAAGGAAAGTATGTCTTTAAAAACTATTTTTGGTGTGTTATAGTTGAGCCCAATTGCCGGAGTGGCGTAATGGTAGCCGCGCTCGACTCCCCAATCGCCAAATGTACTTTCATAAACAATTGATGCCGGGGTGATGGAATTGGTAGTCATGCTCGACTCAAAATCGAGTGTCGCAAGACGTGAGGGTTCGACTCCCTCCTCCGGCACCAATTGTTTAGGAATTTGGCGAGAGGGCGCGCAAAATCGAGTATCGCAAGACGTGAGAGTTTGATTTCCGATTAGGGTATCGATGCAAAATAGTTTAAGGAAACTATTTTGCATCGGTCCAGGAAATCAAAAAGGTTTTGAGATATTATTTTTGTGGAAGCAAAAATATATCCAAAACCTGAACAGAATCTGTAAGATTCGAGTCTCTCCTCCCCTTTTTATGAAAACCCTAAAACCCAAAATTATCGTAATCCTCGGCCCCACCGCATCTGGCAAAAGTGACCTTGCTGTTTCTGTTGCTAAAAAGTTCACAGGCGAGGTTATTTCCGCCGATTCAAGACAAGTCTACAAGGGACTCGACATTGGATCTGGAAAAATTACAAAAAAAGAAATGGGAGGTGTACCACACCATCTTCTCGATGTCATACAACCCTCCAAAGTTTTTACTGTCGCAGATTTTAAAAAATTAGCAGACAAAAAAATTGAAGAAATAATTTCGCACGGAAATATTCCAATCATTTGTGGAGGTACAGGATTTTATATTGATACAGTAGTGAAAAATTTGGTTTTCCCAGAGGTTAAACCAAATTTAGAATTGAGAATTGAAAATCAAGAATTAAGCGCGGAAGAGCTTTATAAAAAATTACAAAAATTATATCCTAAGCGAGCAAAAAATATAGATAAAAATAATAAAGTTCGACTCATCCGTGCAATCGAAATTGCTACCGCTCTAGGTAAAGTACCAAAAGTAAAATCAAAACCACTATACGATCCACTACAAATCGGTATTTTATGGGACCAGGAAGAACTCCATAAACGTATTGAAAAACGACTTCTATCTCGCATAAAGCAAGGAATGATCAAAGAAGCAGAAAATTTACACAGAAAAGGACTTTCTTGGCGCCGTATGGAAATGCTCGGTCTTGAATACCGCTATCTTGCAAAATATCTTCAAAAGAAAATTTCTAGAGAAGAAATGATTGAACGCCTCAACATCGAAATCCGCCAATACGCAAAACGCCAAATGCAGTGGTTCAAAAGAGACAAC
>CAYLOB010000072.1:0-4286 GCA_964385205.1 uncultured Candidatus Saccharibacteria bacterium
AAGGAGTGCAAAAAATCCGCAACAACTAAAGACAGATTCAAAAAAATTAAATCCTGCGAAGAAAATAATAATAGGATTTGGTGAGAAGAAGTAAAAGAGGATGAGTGCGAAGCCTATCGTGCCTCGTATTACTCGCCCATTTTTATTTATATTACTTCCCTTTGGTGTTAAAGCAGTTTTAGAAGCAACTTTTTGGTGAATAGTTCGATATAAAAGGCCGAATAAAAACCCTGCTCCGAGCCACACTATTATTAGAAGTGTTGTATTCATGTTTATTTATATTAAAGACTCTTTTTATAATCAGAGATAAATTGTCTCATATCTTCCATGATAATCGCGTTTGGATTACATTTGAGCACCATACCATCAAGATACATGAGACTTCGAATGATAGCAAAAATTCCTTTTTCGAATTTCATTCCGCTTTCAACACCGAGCTTAATTGTAAACATCATCTGCTTTGTAAGAGATACTTCTGTCACTGTTTTACCTTTAAAATCTTTGTACAAATCTAAAAAATTTGTTTCAAAAGCAGTGAATGCTTCGCCAGATATAGCAGTATCCGCCATTTCGTTTAGATACTGAGCGCAGGTTTTATATTCATACATAGAAAGAGATTCAAAAAAAGAGAAAAGGCCTTTTCGAATCTTGTCTCCTACAACTCCAACAAAAGCAGTATCTACAAAATAAAATGCTTTGCCATCAAACATAATATTTCCGGGATGAATGTCTCCATGGAATTTGCCAGTAATGAACATATAGAACCCCTGTAGGTAAAAGAGTTTTAACATATCTGTATATGTAAACTTCCCTTCTGTTAGAAGCTCGTCAACAGTTGGAGCCTTTATGTATTTTGATACGAGAATGTTTTCTCCAGATAGTTCTTGATCGATTTCAATAAACGACAGCATTGAGAGATCGAATTTGTCTTTATATTTTTCATACTCTTCTTTAAGAACAAGACGTCCCTTTGCCTCATTTCGCAAATCGAGTTCTGCGAGTGTGTAGGTCTCTATGTCTTCTAGAATCCCGAGTGGATTACCAACTCCTTTTAGTTTTGGAAATAGCACCAAAACAAGCTTAAAAAAGCCACGTAGGCGCTTCACGTCTTTGCTAAATTTATCTTTGAATGATTTTTTTATTACTTTGATTACAACTTCTTCACCTGTAGTTTTTGTTGCCCTATAGACTTGTCCAACAGAAGCAACAGCAAGAGGTACTTTGTCTATTTCTTTGAAATGAGAACGAAAATTTGTTCCACCATAGATATCAATCAGAGTATTTACATCTTCGGCAGGGATTTGTTTAGCGCTTCGGTAGAGCTTGGTAAGGTGATTACATTTCTCAGCAGAAAGAAAGTCGAGTCTGAGGGCATGAATTTGCCCAATTTTGACCGCTAGAAGGCCATATGACTGAATAAGATCGAGATCTGGTAAACCCTTCTTAAAATAAAGCTCATAAATGAGACGTAGTGATTGGATTGAATTCATGAAATGAAAGTTATTTACTACTTATAAGATCAGCAGTGATTCTGCCTGATTCGAGAATGGTTGGAAGTCCGCTTCCTGGATGAGTTCCTCCTCCGACTAAAAAGAGATTTTTTATTGATTCAAATTTGTTATGAGGACGCAAATAAAGCATCTGTCCGAGTGTATGAGCGAGATTAAACACGGCCCCTTTGTAGACATTAACTTTTTGTTCCCAATCAAGTGGTGTAACAACCCGCATTACTTCGATTTGATCATGGATATCTTTGAACTCTGTTTTCTTGGCAATTGCATCAAGAATTAGTTTTGTATAAATATCTTTTTGTGTAGTCCAATCTATATTTTGTGCACTAAGGTTTGGTACCGGAACAAGTACATACAAGGCAGACTTTCCTTCTGGTGCAAGAGTGTCATCTGTCACTGAAGCGTTATGAAGATAAAAAGATGGATCTTGTGGAAGTGTCTTTGACTCGAATATTTCTTCGATATTGTGTTTATAATCAGAAGCAAAGAAAATATTGTGATGAGGGATATTGTATTTTTTCTTGAGTCCTATGTAGAGCATGAAAGTTGAACAAGAGTACGGTCTTGCAGCAAGTTTTTTATCACTCCAGCGTGTATTTTTTCTATGCTCATCTGGCACAAGTGTTGTCATACCCGCTGCAAAATCTGCGTTCATGATAACCTTGTCTGCGAAGTCTTCTTGGCCGTTTTGAAGTCTTACTCCAACTGCCTTACCATCTTTGATTATAATTTCTTGAACTGGTGTACTTAGGTGTATCAGTGCACCATTTTCTGTTGCCACTTTAGCCATAGCTTCTGTAATCTTGTGCACTCCACCAATTGGATGAAAGATTCCGAATTCATGTTCAATAAACGAAAGAATTGAAAAAGCTCCTGGGCAACGCCATGGTGACATACCAAGATACTTGGCCTGAAATGTCATAGAGATTTTCATGTCTTCATGTTTGAAGTATCGACTCATAACATCATAAAGAGAGCTGAAATTGTTCATGTACGGGAGTGCTCTTAAGAGTTTAAGTCTGAAGTAGTGGAAAAGTGATTGATAAGGCACCTTAAGACACGGATACATCTTTTCGAATTGTTTCCTTTGAGCTCTGAGAAATTCTTCATACCCCTTTTCATCACCAGGAAACAGCCGTTTTATTTCTGTCTTGAGTTTTTCTTTGTCGTTTGAAACAGTGAAGTTTCTTCCATCCGCAAAATTAAGTCGATAAAGAGTATCCAGTTTTTTCCAAGTAACATAGTCAGAAAGTTTTTTGCCAGAAAGTTCAAACACTTCTTCAAATATTTGCGGAAGCATCACAAAGGTTGGTCCAAGCTCAAATGTGAATCCATCTGTTTTAATAGGTGAAGTTCGTCCCCCTACGACAGATTGTTTTTCATATACAAGCACATCAAACCCGCGATGTGCCAAAATCATTGCAGAAGAAAGTCCTCCTGGACCTGCACCAATAATGATCACTTTCTCTTTTTTCATATTCAATAATTTTAGCATGGTTTCAGGTTTAAATTAAAAAACACCGATTTGTGGTCGGTGCTATAAAGTATGTTTCCGTATTCTCTTGCTTAATTTCTTCAAAAACCTTGTGCCACATGGAACACTTGGCTCGAGAAGCAAAAGCTCTGGTGTATCATCCTGAATCTCCAACATTTGCCTATTTTCTTCTATATACACCGCAATTACTATTTTGAAAATACCTTCATCCTCAAGTGGAATATCACCCAAGAAGATCATGGCATTTCTCATGAACGCAAGTTTGCATTTTACCAAGAGATGATCAAACCACCAACAGTCAGTTTGAGTAGAGCTAGCTTTCGAGAAATCTATCTCCCAGGTAGAATCATCGGCAATCAAGGACGAAAAAAAACCTATCGGAGGAGAAGCATCTTTAAACTCTGTAATTATTGGAGGCGACGAATTGGTCGTGGCCTCAAATTCTTCTGAAAGTTTTTTTGGGAAAATGGTGATTATAACCATAAAGAACCCTTTCTATACAAAAGAGATTAACACAAAATAAGCTGAAAATGAAACATTTTCTTTGCTTGATTTTTTGACACCAAAATACAGCGTGACTTAATTAAGTCTGATTCAATGCATATGAATCATTCATTGATTAGAGAAAAAACGCTAAAATAAATGCCCCTACCCAACTCATTCCAGAAACTGCTCCAGAAATAAATAAAGGTAATTTTTCTTTAAATGTAAAATCTTTAAATGCTTTTTGACATGGAAGCTTCATAAGTCGCCCGATGAAAAATCCGTTGATAGTCAAAGCAACAACAAAAATCATTTTCACTATGAAGGCAGGGCTCGTAACAAGATAAAATCTCCTATCCCAAAAGGCAAAGAATCCAGAAATAATTGTCACAATGAGCCCAGTCCAAACTAACCTATGAACCTTTGCAACTTTACCTTCGTCTAAAACAGGAGTCTTACCCCGAAACCACGCAAACCCTTGTCTGTCAGCACGCACAATAGAAATAAAAGAAAGAGCCACACCTGCAATATGAAGATAGAAAAATAAATCTTCCATACAATTAATTTGAAAGCGGACCTATTTTAAGTGAAGCAAGAATTTGCTCTGGTTTTGCTTGTCCTCCATGTTGTCCTTCAAACAAACTTGAACCGTCTTTACCACAAATGCCCGCTATTGCTTGTTGACCACCAGGGTGTTTACCTATCCAAGGAGTTAAATTATACACACTACCATTAATAGCACTCCAACAGTCTGTTTTACTGTTATGTATAGACACGTCAGCCATTGTATACCCTGC
>CAYLOB010000073.1:0-4246 GCA_964385205.1 uncultured Candidatus Saccharibacteria bacterium
CTGGTATCTTTATCATGGTCAATGTTGAAACAGGTGAAGTTATTGAATATCAAGATGAGTGGGCTTAATTTTTACAAAATAAATACATTACATAGCATATGAAAATTGCTCTTACAATAATAATTCTTGTAGTAATTGCTCTCACGTTGTATACACCATCTCGTCCAAGCCGAGCAAGAGATATGGTGACTAAGGCGCAAGGAGATATTATATATAAAACTTGCACCTATTATGGCACTAAACATGTTGCATTGTTTAAAAATGAGCTTGGGGTCGTTGAGTATTTTCAAGTGCCTGCCTATCCGCCAAGTGATGCTTATATATTTTTATATGATATGGAGGGAAATGAGGTTGCAAAATTTGGAGGTTTAGCTCCAAAGGTTGAAGATGGAAATAGATTTACGGCAATTACCTCAAAATTAAAAGAGCCGATCGTTGTGGCGTGTGACGAGTTATCTTTTTCAGATGAAAAGAAACATGTGCAGTCAGTGGCGACTCGATTAGATCAGGTAAAAAATGATCTAAAAATACGTGTAATATATAAAGATAAAAATACATTATTACAAGCGCCAGTGTCTTCAACTTCAGAAACTCAGTTTGTAGAAGCTGAAAAGTTATTATTGAACAGTAATTCTGTATATATAACTTTTGGTTCGCCTGAATATCCTGGCACCCCAACAACATATCTAAACCTTCATAAAGATCAGAAACCTGGCGTATTTCAAAGTCTTTCTACTCCAAATACTCCGTTTACCGAAGAAATAAAGGTAGAAAAGATAGTCTATGCATACAGTAAAGGAGATAGTGGGGAAAAAGGGGTTCTCTCTTTTTTTGTTAATTTGTCAGATGATTCGCAAAAGATTAAATTAGTCCCTATTCGCATAGGGTTGGTAACTAAAGAACAATGGAACGATATGGTCCACTTGTTTGAAACAATAAAAGACAAGAATGGAAAAGCACCATTTTACTGGGCTACAGATGATGGAATAGATTACTAACAGTTTGCAATAACTTTAAAATATATTTAAAACAACAATTTTCCTCGAAGATGTTGTATCTTTTTCCAAGTGTTTACTTGAATTGTTTTTTCGGTAGATACTGTACCATGTGTTGATCTCTCTGGTATTACAAAATGTATTGTCCACACAGGTATGAGACTTATGAGTAGTGCTAGTAATGCTAGTATGATAGTTAATTTCATATATTAAAGTATATATTATTCTAGTCCATCAATAAACCAACCCTCTATAGGGGCAGGATTTGCAACAGTGTGCCCTTCGCTGACATAGAAGGATAAGATCTGATCTTCTTTTTTGTATATAACCTCAAATAATGCCGTTTTTTCCAGTGCGGGAAATCTAATTTCTGGATATTGCAGGTCTGATTTTGTTGACATGTTGATTACAGGTACCCATCCTCGTGATAATAATATTTGGCGAGCCTCTTGGTAGGACATCCCGTTGTGTATCGAATACAGTTTGAATAAATTGTAAACTATTTTAGAATCGAACATTATAAAAGTAGATTATATTGATAATCAATTGTCAGTGTAATATTATAGTAACACTGTAATTTATTAATCAAAATTATGATCATTAGAGTAATAACAACAATAATTTTAGGTTTTTTGGCTTTACTTAATATAAAGATACTCTTTTTTACACATTTTGATGTGACAAGGAAAATCTTTTCAAATATTGCGCTTTTTAGATACGTTGGGATACAGTTAATATCGACAATTTTATTATTTGTTTCAATATATTTTTTAACTTCAGGATATCATCACTTAAAACATCCGATTTTAACCTTAGTAGTTTTGATTTTGTTTACATTGGTCCTAACCATGGCGGCAATGTTGGTCATGTAATAATTTTGATTCAATGTTTTTAAAAATATTTAAAAAGAAACTTCTTTCATTCCTGGGAATCTTAATTAGTACATCAATAATATTTTGGTTTTTAGTCGGCAGTACACTTTCATACCGTGTTTATCTTCTATCTGGCGAATTTTCTCATAATGCAGGTTATAGTCTACCTATAAGCATTTTAATATCGGTCGTGTACGCCTTTATTTATACGGGAATAATCTTTTTACTTCTAAAGTTACGAAGACTTGTCGCATGGATTTGTGTAATACTATTTACAGTAGTGATTCTATTTTTCGCGATATTAAACTGGCTTGCTGGAACAAGACCAGATTTTGATCATAACTATGTTTCTTACGAACGGGGAGAAGGAAACATACCACTTCTTATTGATAAAGATGGTATTGAAATGCCTAACACAAATGTTTTTGAAAATATTGATCCAAAAACAATTATGACTGATTATATAAACAGTGAATTAGATATAAAAGTAAAATTCCCTGGATATTTAGTTACTTGGGATATTGCTTCAACAACAAGGCAAACAATTTTAGGTCCAATCGATTTTCAGTTTCCAAAAGATTCAATCCAGATTGCTAATCTGTTTATAATATCTCGCATAAAGTATTCAGAAATCTCTAAACCAAATGCGATCATTGATTGGTACAGTTGTTGTTCGGGTGCTCGGTATTGGTATGAAGAGGCAAATAAAAAATGGTTTGCAGAAGAATTTTCAGTCATTAATCCTGGGGATGAAAAAGCAAAAAGGGAAAAAGCTCAGCCGCTTATTTTATCATCTGACAATGGTTCGTGTGCAATAAGAGAACATTTCGGTGAAAATGCATTTTATAAAATAGTCTCAACTGAAGAAGGTGTTCCTATCGATACTTCTTATTATTATATGACCGATAAAGGTTATGCAATACGTTTTTCAACTGACCAGGATTTTTCTTTAGAATTAAATGATAGAAAAACTCAAATATTAAAAGGTATATTGACGAGTTTGCACCTAATTGAAGCGAATCAACTCAAGGTTCAGTGTAGATGATCTTCTTCTGAAATTTTGTTTACTGTATTATAATTTGTCTATGTACGAAAACAAATCCCCATGGCTTCATCAGCTAAATATT
Source organism: uncultured Candidatus Saccharibacteria bacterium (assembly GCA_964385205.1). GTDB lineage: Bacteria > Patescibacteriota > Minisyncoccia > Phycocordibacterales > CAIRYW01 > JAUPVJ01. Next base: position 2,995 of record CAYLOB010000073.1, read on the forward strand.
ACACGCGAAATAAACACACTTAAAAAAGACATTGAAACAGACGTGGTTATTATTGGAGCTGGAATTGCAGGAGTTTCAACCGCTTTTTTTACACTTCAAAATACAGATAAAAAAGTGGTCCTTTTGGACGCAGATAAAGTGGCTCATGGTGCAACTGGGCATAACGCTGGGCAAGCAACGAGTTATTTTGAAAGGGAACTTCACGAACTTGTTTCAGTGTTTGGACTTGAAAAAACTATAGCAGGGCAGAAGGCGATTGAAGAGGATGCTTGGAAACTACTAGATGAAATGTATACAAAAGCGGGTCTTGATGTGCCTATGTCACGTTTTGTGGGGTTTACAGGTATTACAGAACACGCACATGTACTTGAGGCACTTGAAAATAATAGATATAGAAAAGAGGGGGGTATAAACCTGGAGCGACTTCTTATATCTGATGATGCTCCTTATTTAGAAAAAATAGATAAGGAAAAGTACAATGGGCTATTTGAAGTGATTCCAAAATCAGAACTTCTCTCTTCGCTTGAGACACAGAATCTGGACTACACTGCAATGTTAGCCTCTCAAAAAGGTTGTTTTAATAGTGCACTCTTGTCTAATGAAATAGTTTCTTTTTTGATGAAAAATTATCCTGATCGATTTGAGCTTTTTGAAAAGACTCCTGTATATAAAATTATACTTAAGGAAAATTCTGCATTGCTTGATGCAGGTAAAAATGTGCTCAGTACCCAAAAGGTTGTTCTTTGTACAAATGGATTTGAATCGGTGCAAATAATAACAGCTGACGGACTCGATATAAACAGAAAGTTCCATACAAATTTACAAGGGTATGTTGGGTACATGTCAGCATATTTTGAAACTCTTAACAAAAAACCTACAGCACTTGGTTATTTCGAAAAAGGCGACAAAAAACTCGGTGATGACGATATGGAATACTTTTACCTTACTCGTCGTCCCTTTGATGGAGAAAATAAAGCTGAACATAATCTTATTACGATAGGAGGGCCTGGACATTTAATTGATCACCATCATCTTTATGATAAAGGGATGTCGTATCCTCATGAAAAAATTATGGAAATAGATGATTTTGTTAAGAAAAATTATGATCCCGACCCAAATAAAACTATAGATTATCAGTTTACATGGCACGGACTTATGGGCTTTACAAAAAACCGTGTTCGAATGATTGGACCTGACCAAAAAAGTTCTGTTTTGTTATTTAAAATATGAGCAACTCTTAAGAGCCTCATAA
>CAYLOB010000074.1:0-1991 GCA_964385205.1 uncultured Candidatus Saccharibacteria bacterium
TCTTAGACAAAATCGCTTCTTTGTTTTCTTTAAAATTTAATCCAAATATTTTAATGTCGCCAGAAGTTGGAGTAACAATATCAAGAAGCATTTGAATAGTAGTGGTCTTACCCGCACCATTGGGACCAAGAAGCGCTGTAATTTTACCCTTTTCAATCAACAAATTTAAATCATCAACAGCCTTGAAGCCATCGAAATCTTTAGTCAAATTATGCGTCTCAATTGCAAACATATAGACAATATAACATATTACAACCATTCAACCCTCCTTCAAAAATTTTCCCTTGTATATACCATAAGGATCATTGAATAATTATTCCCCACCACTTATAGAGCTTGAAGAGTCTCCAGATAAACCTTCGTCTGGAGAATTAGCAGATTCTGAAGATGAAGGAGAGTTAACCTCTTCCACAACATCACTTTGTGGAACAACTTCCTCCACCGCGTTTTCTTCTTCCACTATTTCTCCTTCAACCACATCGCTTTCAACATTTTCTTCTTCTATTATATTTCCTTCTGTACTTCCCTCGTCTAAGTTAGGTATAGGGTCTGTAGTTGGAATCGGATCTGGGGTTGGAGTTGGAGTTGGAGGATTTATATTACTTGTACTACTAGCGTTAAGTAGTAGAGCTTTTAATTGATCTTCATTAACACAAGTGTCACCGACGCATAATTTATTAGTCTTAACTTCTTCACTAAAGAACGATACCGCCATATTAGCTATCTTCTCCGCCAACTCTTTTATCGCCTCAACAACCACCGCAATAAGTTTTGGATAATTAAGTGTCTTATAACCATTACTATCCTCACCAACAAGTTCAGGAAAAACAGCTTCTACATCTTGAGCAATAAGACCTATTTGTGGTGTGCTTGAAGAATTAGGGTGAAGTGACTGCCATGTACTATTCCAATTAAAACGATAACCATTTAAAAGACCGATGGCTTCAACTGCATCTTCAATAGGAATTAAATCTGTCTTCAATCGCTCATCTGAAGAACTGTCACAATTAGTCAAGATACCCCCGGTAAAATCTCCATCAAAACAATTATCAATAGTTGTACCAGAAACACCTCCTATGTAATAAGTACCGCTTATATTTAGATTATCAGTAATATTTACATCTCCATCAACAGTACTGTTTATTTCTCCGTTTGAATTTACAGTAAAATTTGAATTTGCCAAACCTGAAGTTCCAATATAAAAGTCGCCACTTGTACCATCAAATCCTCCTTTAGGAGAGGTACCCGAAGAAAATAAGACACTGTTATATCCATCTGAATAAATACCAGTACCACTGTAAGAAGCGAAAGAAAGACCTGGGTCACTTGCAGTTCCAACAGTCGCAAGAATTGTACTACCCTGAGAGTAAAAACCACTTACTGTAAGAGCGTTTCCAACCAAAGAAAGTCCGGTACCAGTAAAATCGGTAATAGTATCTCCATTAACTGCAAGACCAGCACTTCCTGTAATCAGATCACTGAAGGTAAACCCTGCTCCAGCTCCAACAGCATCAAAAGTAGTTAGTCCGCTTGAGCCGACGGTTGTTTTGAAATAATTAGAAGCATCATATCCGAGTCGCATCTGTTCTGTTGTAGAAATTACATGAAGCTTAGCTGCAGGGCTAGTTGTGTTTAGACCCATACTTCCAGATCCGAGGATTGTTAGAACTTCAGCCCCAAGTCCAAACCCAGCTGCACCTTTGTAAAAACTAAAGGCTTTCTCTGAATCTGCTAGAGCAACTGTGTCTGTTCCACTTCTTTTAGATGAAGCGAAAATTGTGGGAGCAATAGTTGGAGATGTGGCATCACTAACACCCATAAAAGATAAAGAAGGGGCTGTAGATTTACCTATTCCAACAAACAAGCTACCACCATTCGTACCACTCCAATAAGACCATGCACCATTAGAGTTTGCTCTTGAGTAAATGGTATCCGCAAAACTATGTGTGAAGCCTGTAACTTCTGTGTTTAAAGTCGTCGCTGCGCCACGA
>CAYLOB010000074.1:2001-4210 GCA_964385205.1 uncultured Candidatus Saccharibacteria bacterium
GTTCCAATTCCCACATTTCCTCCTTGCAATACATAGAAAGATGATGCGGCTGAGAGACCTCCAGCAAAAGTCGAAGTGGCTGTTGTGCTCGTTGCAGTGAAATTCCTAGCTACCACTTCTCCAACAACCGAAAGTTTAGCGTAAGGAGAGGTGGTACCGATCCCAACATTACCTGCATAATCAATAACTAGAGCTGTGTTCGTAATTCCAGTTGCATACCCATTCGATGTCCCTAAAAATAAATTAGTACCGCTGTCTGTGTGCTGAGCGAAAATACCCGCCTTTGGCTTCGTTGCATTGTTGTTCTGAGTAGACCAGAATATACCTGGCACATAAGCGTTAGACGCAAAATCACTGACCATATTGATACCCGCATTTGTCAGCGCTTGAGTAAAGTTGGTAAGGGTCGTACTGTCATTGTCATCTAAAATAGTTAACTTTGCCGTTGGTGCAGTTACTCCGAGTCCGACATTTCCATTGGCGAGAATGCGAAATCGCTCTGTACTTCCTGCAGAGACACTGAAGAGTCCTTCGGTGGTAGTAAGAGCAGTGCGACCAGTACCACTCTTTTTCCAACCACGAATACTTATTGCAGTATTCACAGCTGAAGGTGCAACTGCATTGTATCCATCGATAGTAACAGCTGGTACAGCATCGTCCACATAACCTGCAAGATACACACCTCCGTAAGTTGTGTCTGTTACACCAATTGTGCCAAAGGTCGTTGTAGGAACATAATCTGTCATACCATGCGTAACGTTAGCCAGACCTAATTGTAGATATCTAAAGTTATCATTTGCAATTGGAGATGGTCGATAGAGATGCATCAAAGCATCAGGTGTTGCTGTTCCGATTCCAACATTTCCATTGTGATTAAGGATATTAAATGTTGAACTTGCAACAGACAGTCCTCCGCTAAATGTAGATGTAGCGGTTGTTGAAGTTGCTGTGAAATTTCTTGCCACAACTTCCCCAGTAACAGAAAGCATTGCGTAAGGAGAAGTGGTTCCGATTCCTACTGCACCTCCCATAAACGATGCTGCTATTGGATTAGCTGCAGTTGTTGATGCAACAAACACACCAAGTCCTCCTCGAGAGAAGATTCCAGAGATTCCAACATTAAGTCCTCCGTGAGCGTAGATGTCTCCTCCTGTAATTATTTTTTCTGTTGCGTTATGAACGTTTTTTTCGATATTACCGGCGTAAAGAGATGGAGTTTCGATGCCGTTGATGTCAAGGATTTGGAGGCCTGATCCGAAATCTGAAACATAAGCATATTTACCAGAAACGTAAATACCAGTAGCATACCCAGAAGTATCATATATACCAACAAGAGTTGGAGAAGCAGAAGTTGAGATGTCTATAACGTTGAGACCAGAAGTACTATCTGCAACATATGCGTATTTTCCAGAAACTTGAACATCGTAAGAAGTATCGGAAGTATTGTATGTACCAACAAGAGAAGGAGATGAGGGAGTCGATATGTTTATAACATGAAGGCCGGCAGAACCATCAGCCACATATGCATATTTACCAGAGACGTAAACATTGTGCGCAGTTCCAGAAGTATTGTATGTACCAACAAGAGTTGGAGTTGTAGGATTTGAGATGTCGAAGATATGGAGACCTGAAACACCATCGGCCACATATGCATATTTACCAGAGACGTAAATACCGTAAGCATCTCCAGAAGTGACATAAGTACCAACAAGAGATGGTGCAGTAGGGTTTGAGACGTCAATAATACGAAATCCACCATAATCATCTGCTATATATGCATATTTACCAGAGACGTAGATAGCATAAGAATTCCCAACTGTATCATATGTACCAACAAGAGAAGGAGAAGTAGGGTTTGAGATGTCGATAATTTGTAGACCAGAAATAGCATCTGCTACATAGGCATATTTACCTGAAACTTGAACATCGGTAGCAGTTCCAGAAGTATCGTAAGTACCAACAAGAACTGGGGAAGCTGGAGTTGAAATGTCGATGATTTGGAGGCCGGAAGCATCATCTGCAACATACGCGTATTTTCCTGAGACATGAATTTCATTAGCAGACCCAGTAGTATTATACGTCCCAACAAGAGTTGGACTCCCAGAAGCAGTATGAGTAAAGTTCCCTCCAGCAAGTGCGAGTTTTGAAGATGGAGTTGTCGTTCCGATTCCAAGTCTACTGTTTGTTTGATCCCAGAAGAAGTTAGCGT
>CAYLOB010000075.1:0-4171 GCA_964385205.1 uncultured Candidatus Saccharibacteria bacterium
TCTTCATTTCTTTCGATTATGGAGTCTGGCAAAATAGTGAATATCTCTTTGGGGGTCAGTTGTATTTGCATTTTTTTAGGATTCATCCATAATCTGAGTTATGTATTCAAACTAAAATATAAAACTTTTTCTGAAGACAAGATGGTTTTTATGACAAACGCCATATTCTATCTAAACTTCCCAAATGTGCTATATTTCCTAGGTTCTAAGACAATCACAATTGCATGTTTCATTCTTTTGCAAGTGCTTATTTACATTTTCGCAATGCACCTTCTAATTGTTGCTTTCTTAAAAAAACATCGTTTTTTCAATGTGCTAAAATCAAAAACCATTGCTACAATGAATATTTTTTTCCAGACGATCGTAACTCTTTACTATTGGGCTCTTTTAGTGCCATTCTTAGAATTATTTTCAAATCTCATGGATTGCGATTGGTATTCTTATTTCCCTGACTATCAGCAAAACTGCCCTCATAACACAATGACGATCATTATTTTGTCAATCTTTGGTCTATTTATGGGATTTGTATAAAGATAAAGACAGAAATGGGAACTTGTGAAATAGAATCATTGATTGTTGGTGAAAAATTTAGGAATAAAGGTATTGCAACCCAGCTGGTTTTAAAAGTTGAGGAATTATGTAAAGAAATGAAACTTCATAAAATCTTTCTCGAAACAGGAGTTAATTGGGAGGCAAAAAAACTATATGAAAAGTTGGGGTATAAGGTAGTCTGTGTATTGAAGAATCATTATGCTAACAAGGATTTTGTTCTTATGGAAAAACTAGTTTTTTAGGATTTTTATTAGCAGTCTTAGTTGTGTTGACATGTCATACTCAAAACATTACAAACCAATCACATAGCGAATGTGTTAGTGTAAAAATGTACAGCTCAAAAAAACTTCTTATTATTGCAAGATTTTAAGTCTTTTGCTGAAAAAGCTATTTCAGTCAGATCTGATTTATGTTAAAATCATTTTATGGATGAGTCGTCTAAAGAAAACAACCCTCTTTTTGCCCAAGAAAATGAACCTAGTCATGAATCGCACGAAATTTTTGATGATATGAATAGATTATGCTCTTTATTATCAAAAGAATCAGACGGGAGTGATTGGCATGAGGTCCAGGATACTTGTGTCAAGGTTTTGTCTTATGCAGATGTATTAGAAAAAAAACTCCTAGCCGCTGAATCAGTGGGTGAAACATTTCCTCCCTTTAACAATGTTATCCGTGCAATCATAGATGGGGAAGCTAAAGGTCATTACTATAGTCGTAACTCAATAGATTTACGTAGAAGGTTCGAGGGAATTTTATTTAGTGGGATTGTTACATATAACTCGAATGGCGGTCTTGATGTTTTGGATAAAAAAAGTGCAGATGCATTATTGACTTCAATTGGTCAGCTATTAGAGTCTGATTATAGTTCCGATTATATGCTTGCTCAAATATTGTCAGTGCTTGATTCTAAACGTAAGGAGCTTTCTCAGATAGCGTTGTTAGATTCGGGCGAATTGTCAAAAAAAATAGAGGAGATAGATAGGTTTGTAGCTTCATCCAATTTTGAGGTATTGGTCGCTAGTGCTATTCAGAAAAGATTTAATATACAAGATCTGGATAGAGAGACACAGGGCGGACAGATAGGATTCTGTGAACATATCCTGAGAGATATTCTCACAAGACACGGATTGGACTCGACGGAAATAATTGATGTCTTGTTGTCTAGATTAGATAAGGACGGAAATTCTTTTCCCGAAGTTGAGAATAATATAAAAAAAATAGTTCATTTAGATAATGAAAGGCCAGGCTCTTCTATGCTCCTTAATCGTCAATTCGGAATAAGAAATTTTTGTAGGTATCCAACATCGGTCCTTTTGAGACAATTTGATGAAATGGAAAATATAAATAAACCATATGGAATTTTACTTGCAGCAACACATGATTGGAATGATGCATTTGGAAGTTGGCAACAGCAGAGATTGTGGGAAAAAATGGTGGATCAGATTAAAGATGATTACGCTTTTCGTATAGTTGAAGCGAGAAGTAAGCAAGAGGTTGCCCGTAGATTGGTATCTCTTGATCAGACCTATGGGGAAACACAAAAAATATCTTTCGCTTTTGTCTGTGGTCATGGAAGTCGTGATTCTATATCATTTGGGGATAATGGTGTTGACTATCGTCTACATATTGATGATCTTGGAGGCAAAGGTGTTAAACGAACAAAATATTTTTTTACTGAACACCCAAGCATAGTTCTCGCCTCATGTTCTACAGGGGTCGAGCGAGGGATTGCGCAAGAAATCTCGAAAATGTTTAATGCTAATGTATCGGCACCAATTGAGGCAACTGCAATTGAAAAGATAACACCTATTATATCTCATGGTCGAATTGACTTTGATGTCGAATATTATCGATCAGAGCCTGATAAGAAATCAAATACGGTCTTCGTTGATGGTATTTTGAGAAACCAGTTAAATAACTAAATTTATGATATTTATATTTAGTTAACAATACTCCAAATCGCATCTTCTATATACCAATAGTCACCAGACATGTTTTGATTGTATGGATCAGGGCTTGAATTTTTTTGAAACTTTAAAGTACCGAATATTTTGATTCGTTTTCCGATTGATTCTTCTGGCCACGAGTCTAGATTAGTAATGAAAATAGTTTCAGCTGATGTTTCTAGGACGGCACTTATTTTGGCGTTTGAAGCTGTACCTACTATATATACGTTTTGTCCAGCAGTAAGAGGAGCTCTGTGCCGAACTATAAAAGTCCCTTGACCTGGTTTACGACCTCTGAGTTCAACTGTGTATCTGTCCAAGATAAGTGGTGTTTGGTCGTCGTCTTCAAAGTAGTGTATGGTTATTATATTATCCTCCGAGATCATCAAGCGAATGCCACCTTTCGGTGTCGTCAAGTCTCTTATAGGTGTTATGGTGATGGAATTTGATACAACACCATCTTGACCAATCTTTAATGTTATTTCTTGTCCGAGTATTATTGTTGCTTGTGGTAGCTTTGGTGTATCAAGGAACGCTTTTCTTAGTTCAATCATTTTCATCATATTGTCACCCATGTTTTCTCCTTTCCATTTGTATTTGTATGGATTGAGTCCTTTATCAAGAAGGCAATAATAGTATGATTCCTTGGCTGCCCGCTCTCGATCTTCTCGCGCAGTCATTTTCATAGTTGAATCTGCTCGGCGTAAACATTCTTGGTTGGCCCGTACTGTTTTAAATGGGAAGAGACCACGGTTGTACGATACGCTTAAGATAATAATAATACCAACAATAATTAGAAATATTTTCATAAATATATCATAACACAATCATCGATGTGTTCGAGGTGGAGTTCATCCGAAACATGTTGCAATGTCTTAAAGAGTTTATATGGAATTTTTTCATCAACAATTTCAGTCTAATTTGGTTCGATAATTAAAGTTAGTATAAGAGAGAATTGATTTGTGCTAAAATTAGTCCATGAAATATATATTTTCTTCATCATTATTTATGTTGGGTTTAATATTGGTGATTGCAGATTTATTTGAATATCAAAGTGGAGGAGGGACAGGTGCGATCATTTCTATAATTGCTTTATTTTGGATTTATAAAATAGTAAAAGATATTAGAACTAAATGGCTGAAACCATTATTGATTCTGTCTATAGTTGTCTTAGTTTGTTATCTTGCCATGTTTTCATTAAGTGGTAGATCTTTTGTTTATGGTTGGTAATTTTAGTCTATTCAAAAGTAAGTAAAAACTATATCAATATGGACAAATTTGAAGCACTTGAAGATAAAATATTAAATTTCGTAAACCGTAATCACAGGATACGTTTAGAATGTATTAATAATGAGCATCAGAAGGACGTGACCGCATCTTTGTCCGAACTCGTTCAGAATATCGAAAATTTAATCCACCCTGTGGATATAACGTTGATAGTGTGTATGCTCAACGCATAGTTTCTGAGATTTTGCATAAAACGTTGGCATACGGTACTGAAATAATGAGTAAGGAAAATGCAGAACAGTATGCCAATGAATTTGTGTCTTTATTTGGTGATACGTCGACATTTTTTACTAATGCTGTTTCGGATCCGCGCATTTCGGGCTGGAATCCTATGACGCCTGCGACATTTGGTATTGGGGTTTTTGTGGTAGGTAAGTTAAATG
>CAYLOB010000076.1:0-4162 GCA_964385205.1 uncultured Candidatus Saccharibacteria bacterium
AGTTATAATTTTGGAAAGTGAGGACCGAGAAAAAGACCTCCTAAACCTCGCCGACCTTGCTTTTAAGGCCTTTAAATGGTAAAAAGGCCATTTTAATAATGTAACTTTAATGGAGTTTTCTTTTATTACTTTTTTAAAATGGCCATGCTTACGCCAAACCAAGAAAAATTTTTATCTTTCGTTCCTGAAAATACATCGGTTTCGGTTTATCCATGGAATTCGGCAGGACTTGAGATTGCAAAACAACTAATTAGTGAAATACATTCGCTTTTACCGAATTATGAGGTAGTGTTAATAGGGTCCTTGCCACTAAAAATTGCCGGGCAAAAAGACATAGATTTGTGTGTCTTAAGCCCAGTTAATCACTTTTCCAAATGCCAGCCGAAATTGGAAGAAAAAATTGGCAAACCGTACAAGTTCGCAGCTACTTCCATAGGCTGGCACTTTAAACGCCAAGGCTGGGAAGTAGAAATTTACTTGACCGATCCGGTTAGTTCCGATGTAAAGGAACAAATGGATGTTTTTAAACTATTGCAGGAGAATCCCCAGTTTCTTACAGAGTATGAAAAAATAAAACTGGAAAATGCAAACAAACCATACAAAGAATACCAAAAAAAGAAATATGAATTTTATAACCGCATACTAGGGTATGAAAAAGAGCCTTACTTTATAATCTGCAAAAACTTTGTTAAAGAAGCCTTTGCGAAGACCGGGGAGTTGAATACGCTTGCGCATCTGGAAAGAACTGTTCATTGGTTGAAATACTTGAGGCCCAGTGCCGACGAGGCACTGCGTATTGCCGCCTATTCACACGACGTGGAGAGGGCTTTTAGAAATAATAAAACTTACAATACAATTAAACAATCCGATGCCGGTTTTAGTGATCCGCGCCACCTAATTCACCATCAAACTCAGGGCGCTGAAATAATGGCAAGTTTTTTAAAGGAAAACGGTGCGCCTCACGAACTCATAGACCGGGTTTATTTGTTAATCTCAAAACATGAAGTGGGTGGAAATGATGATCAAAATTTGCTAAAAGATGCTGATAGTATTAGCTATTTTGAAAATCAAATTGACAGCTTTCTTCCAAAAAAAATCGAGGAAGTAGGCAAAGAAAAAGTCAGGGCAAAATTTGAGTGGATGTTTGGCCGTATTACATCGGAATCAGCCAAAAAAATTGCCCAGCCGATGTTTGATAGGGCAATAAACAAATTAGAGGATATTGCCTGACTGTGGTATAATTAATGCATGAATGGCTACCCCGAGCTTGCTAAAATATCCATACTCACTGTTTTGGCTTTTGCGTTCGCATTGCTAAATACGCCCCTACTTACCACATTCCTTTACCGCAAAAAATTGGGGAAAAACATCCGAAACGACAAAGATACTCCGTTTTTTTCGAAAATGCACGCGAAAAAGCAGGGCACGCCCACCATGGGGGGTAGTTTAGTGTGGGGGACAGTAGTATTTTTCATTTCCTTTTTTTGGTTCGCCCACCGTGTTTTAGGCATTGAACAACTATCTTTTTTAAATTTCCTGTCCAGGAAAGAAACCCTTTTGCCCATTGGCGCATTTTTAGGCGCTTCCTTAGTCGGCCTTTTAGACGACTGGCTGGATGTAAAAAAAATGGGGCCGTCCGGCCGGGGTTTGAGATTCAGATTTAAAATTTGGCTTTACGCCCTGGTGGCGGCCATTGGCGCCTGGTGGTTCTATTTTAAGCTCGACTTTAGTACAGTAAAAATTCCTTTTTTTGGCAGTTTCGATTTTGGAATTTGGTTTATACCTTTTTTCATACTTGCAATTACGGCAGTAAGCTTTGCTGTAGATTTAACGGACGGATTGGACGGTTTGGCCGGCGGCACTTTAATGATAGCCTTTTTTGCCTACGGCATAATTGCATTTACCCAGGGTAAGGCCGACCTTGCGGCTTTGGCGGGAGTGGTCTGCGGCAGCCTTTTGGCTTTTTTGTGGTTTAACATTTACCCTGCCAGGTTTTTTATGGGTGATACGGGCGCAATGGGATTGGGTGTGCTTTTGGCAATTATTGCATTTTTAACAAACTCCGTTTTTTTGCTCGCGTTTTTTGGCTTTATTTTTATGATTGAAGCCGGTTCAACTTTGATCCAAATGTTTTCAAAAAAAGTGTTAGGAAAAAAACTCCTGCTTTCTTCGCCCCTTCATCACCACTTTGAAGCCCTGGGGTGGCCCGAAACCAAAGTCACCATGCGTTTTTGGATAATTTCAGCCGTTATGGCCATAGTCGGTATGATAATTTATTTTATTGGTTAAATGTATAGTTTAATAATAAAAAACGCCACCGTATATGACGGAACCGGCAAACCGGGCGAAGTTTTGGATGTGGCAGTTGAAAACGACAAAATCGTCAACGTAGACAAAGGCATTGGACAATCGGCACGCGAAGTTATTGACGCGCAAAACTTGGCGCTCGCTCCGGGGTTTATAGACCTCCAAAACCACAGCGACAGCTACTGGCAAATTTTTGACAACCCCAATTTTGAAAGTCTGATTACCCAAGGCTACACCACCGTCTTGCTAGGAAACTGCGGCGCAAGTTTGGCGCCGTTGCTTTCGGGGCAAAGCATGCTGGCTTTGCAAAAATGGCATAATTTGGAGGGCGCGAACATAAATTGGAACAGTTTTGGCGAATTTTTAAACGAACTTTCCCGCAAATCTTTTGGCTGCAATGTAGGCAGCTTAATCGGCTACGAAACCATAAGAAGAGGGGTTGTCGGTGACCAAATCCGCTCTCTGGAGAAAAACGAATTTAAAGCTATTACAAAAATTTTGGAAGAGGGTTTAAGCGCCGGCGCTTTTGGCCTCTCGAGCGGACTTTCTTACTCCCATGAAATAATTATTTCGGAACTCGAGCTTTTTGAGCTGGCCAAAATTGTCAAAAAATACGGCCGCCTTTTTTCCATCCACTTAAGGAGCGAAGGTTCCGAAGTGTTGGAAGCCACGGAAGAAGCTCTGGATATTGCCAGAAACACCGAAGTCAACCTTAAAATTTCCCACTTAAAAGTGCGCGGCCAGCAAAATTTCGCCAAATTTCCAAATTTACTTTCGGACTTGGAAACCGCCTTCCATCAAGGCGTAAATGCGCACTTTGATGTTTACCCGTATGACACAATTTGGCAGGTTTTGTACTCTTACCTGCCCAAATGGGCAATTGAGGGCGGCAGGCAAGCCATGTTAATGCATTTTAAAGATCCGGTCCAAAAAAACAAAATTCTTTTGTATTTGAATTCCCTGGACGTCAAGTTTCCTGAAATTATAGTCGCGTCCACGGCCAATAAACTTTCCGCTTCGGGTAAAACGCTCGGGCAAATTGCAAAAAACTTGGAAATTTCATCCGAGCAGGCGGTTTTGGATTTAATTCAAAATGGCGGAAGTGAAGTTTTAGTTTTTGAAAAAAACTTAAGCAGTGAGCAAGTAAGGGAGCTGCTTTTCCATCCACTGTCCTTTGTGGGGACAGACGGAGCCGGCTTTAGCTGCAAACCTTTGGAAAAGCTTGTCCATCCGCGCTGTTTCGGCACCGCCCCCCGCTTTTTAAAGCTTGCCAGGCAGTCAAAAATTAGTCTGGAATCAGCCATTAAAAAGCTTACAGCCTCGCCCGCCCAAAAAGCAGGCATTAAAAATCGAGGCGAAATAAAAGTCGGCAATTATGCCGATTTAGTCCTATTTGACCCGGCTAAAATTACTGACAAAGCGACCTACCAAAATCCCTTCCAATTTTCCGAAGGGGTGGATTCCGTTTTTGTAAACGGCAGGGCTGTGGTCAAAGAAGGCAAGGTTACCCAGGTCTTGTCCGGCACAATTTTGAAGAAAAGTTAATGGTTATAAATGATTTAAAAAATAAACAAATCGCGGTGCTGGGTTTCGGGCATGAAGGCCAGGCGGTAACGCGGTATCTAACCAATCACGGAATAAAACCCGTGCTGTTTGATCAAAAACCATGGGAAGCTTGGGAGAAAGCGCAACAGGAAGAAGTAAAAAGCTTAGGTTTAAATTTTATTTTCGGGCCCGACGCATTTTTGGAACTAAAAGGATTTGATACAGCTTTCAGGAGTCCGGGGATTTCGCTTCAAAAGATTAAAGATTTAGGGTTAAAGTTAGAAGTCACTTCCCAAACTAAATTTTTTTT
>CAYLOB010000077.1:0-1810 GCA_964385205.1 uncultured Candidatus Saccharibacteria bacterium
TTATTGGGGGTTCGAGTCCCTCCGGGTGCACAAAAACAAAAAATCCTCAATTGTGAGGATTTTTTGTTTTTGTGCACCCGAGAAAGCTCTGAGAGAGCTTTCGTGAGGGACTCGAAGACCTTTTGAGCATAATTTATGAGCTTTGCGAAATAAATTATCCAAAAGGTGTACTGATCGTGTAACGATCGAGTCTCCGGGTCGCGAAAATTTCAAGCGACGGCGAGTAAAATATCTCTGACCACTAAGACCCTTACTTCTGAAGGTTTTTTGTATTTTATGCAAGGTGGATTATGTTTTCAGTTTCTCGTTCTATAAACAGAACCACTGTGTTATCATATATAGGATGAGAAAAGATAAAAATAAAATTATTGAAATGAGATCTTCAGGTATGAGTTATAAAGCGATCTCAAATAATACAGGTATTTCAAAATCAACCCTGTCAAAATGGTTTAAGGATGATTTCGTTTCGGATACTATTAAAAATCATCTTAAAGAAATAAATCTTCAAGAATCAACTAACAGAATAATAAATTTAAATAAAACGAGGGGCAATTTGCTTAGTTTTCAGTATCAAAAGGCTGAAAGTGAAGCGAGACAATTCTTAATTGAAAACTCAAATAATTCATTATTTACTTTTGGTATTGGTGCATATTGGGGTGAAGGCGATAAAGCTTCGAAAAATGGATTTAGAATTGCGAACTCGGATCCAGAATTCATTAAACTTTTCATTAAGTTTTTAATTGAGGTTTGTAAGGTGGAAAAGGAAAAAATACGCCTGTATTTAATGATATATGATGATTTAAACAAAGAACATGTGCTAGATTTTTGGGTGGACAAATTAGGTGTAGATAGAACTCATTTTGCAAGGCCGTATGTTATAAAAGGTAGACATAAAAGTAAGAAATTGCCATTCGGAACATGTATAGCTTCCGTAGCAAGCTCATATTTAAAACGAAAGATGAATATTTGGTTGAAAGAACTTCCGAAGATGTTATAATTCTTTAAAAGCGGGTATAGTTTAGTGGTAGAACATGACATTGCCAATGTTAAGATAGGAGTTCGATTCTCCTTACCCGCACAAAATAGTGTCTCTGACCTTTACCTCTTTCCCCTACTTTTCCCCACCAAAAAACCTTATTTTAGTGGGAAACTGGGGATAACCCTGTGTACATGTGTAAAAGACTGTCCTTTTATCCCCAAAAAGTTGTGTTTATGACTAAAAGTCCCATTATCTACATGTATCAGTTTGACCTTAAGTTCCACATGAAACGGTAGATTATGTTTCATAAGAAACACAATTTGGTTTCATGTGGAACTTTCTAATTCTTGGAGCTATATTCTGGTCTGGTTAGATCGCTGGATACACCCCTGAGACCCTGATTGTTTCAGATCCTACAGTCTACTTAGCAATTGATTTTAACGCGCGTTTTAAATTATAATAGGTGTGAAAGAGTATTTTTTATAAAGGACATAAACATACTTATAAAGGACATTTGTGGCACATCATAACAATGTTGGCAAAATAGGTGAGGAAATAGCTGTTATGTTTCTTAAGAAACGTGGATTTTTCAGTTTCACGCGAAACTTTCTTAGGAAATCAGGTGAAATTGACATTATTGCTGAAAAGTCAGGAATAACCCACTTTATTGAGGTAAAAACCGTTTCACGTGAAAATTTAGATGTTTTGGATACTTCTCCAGAGGAAAACGTTACACGTGAAAAGCTAAGAAAGCTCAAAAATGTAATCTCTGTTTATATAGAAGAGAATTCAATCAAAAACTGGTCATTTGACATTTGTGCAGTTTTTATT
>CAYLOB010000077.1:1820-4146 GCA_964385205.1 uncultured Candidatus Saccharibacteria bacterium
TTTTTATTGATCTAAAAAACAAGAAATCAAAGGTTAGGTTTCTGGAAAATGAGATTTTGCTAGAATGATTATTATTTTGTCGGGGTGCCGAGATTTGAACTCGGACTGAATGCTCCCAAAGCATTTATGCTACCGTTACACCACACCCCGTTACTTCGAGATTGTAACATATAAATTTGATTCGTAAAACAGAAAACTGTTATTTTATTGGAATTTTAGTATTATGGTAACTATATGAAAAAAGAAACCTCTTGGGGTAAAGTGTCTGGTTGGTACGACGGGTTAGTAAATGACCCCGACTCTTATCAACAGAAGGTTATTCTACCTAACCTAATTCGAGTTCTAGACTTAAAGAAAGAAGATATTGTCCTCGATGTGGCTTGCGGACAGGGTGTGTTTTCACATGAAACAGCTAAAAGTGTTTCACATGTGACAGGTTTTGACGTTGGAGTGGATCTTGTGAAACTGGCTCGACAATATAGTGCTCCAAATGAAGAATTCTTTGTTTCCAATGCAGATGAGCCTTTTATATTTAAGAATGAGTCTTTCGATAAGGCTTTTTGTGTTTTAGCCTTACAAAATATAAAAAATTTAAATAATGTTTTACGTGAAACACGGAGAGTATTAAAAACGGGAGGGAAGTTTGTGATTGTGCTCAATCATCCGGTGTTTCGTGTACCACAAGGAAGTGACTGGGGGTACGATGAGGATCGGAAGGCTCAGTTCCGTAAAGTGTTCTCTTATATGACTGACAAAATTGTTTCAATAGTTATGAACCCAGGAAAGGGTGGAGACAAGAAAACAGTTTCTTTTCATAGACCACTTCAAACATATTTTAAAGAATTTTCCAAAAATGGTTTCACAGTTACGAGACTTGAAGAATGGATCTCTCACAAGGAAAGTCAAAACGGTCCACGCAAGATGGCTGAAGATAAAGCCCGAAAGGAAATCCCTTTGTTTATGTGTCTAGAGCTTGTTAAGATATAACAAATGATAAATCGAATTGTTACACATTTTCGCCCTCATGCAGATGAGCTTATTGCTCTCATGTTTTTAAAAAATTTTCCAGAAGGGGAAGAAAAATTTCCTGGAGTACAAAAAGCGAAAATAGAATTTCTTACTACAGGGAAACTTCCTGATGGAAAAACGTACAAAGATTTTCCTGACACAATTTTTTTAGGAGTTGGTGGAGGACCGTTTGATGAACATGAAAGTGAATCGCAAGAGCGAAGTGAAGGGGAAGTTTGTGCAACACTTGTTGCAAAGGCGCTTGGAATAGAAAATAAACCTGAACTTCAAGGAATTTTAAAAGTTGTTCGTGATGAGGATTTAAGTGGCGCTAAAGAAAAAGATTCTTTGTCTGTGATGATTAAATTTCTTCATTCATGTTTTAAAGATGATTATGAAAAGATTTATAAATGGTCTGAAACAGCTTATATGGCACATGTTCGAAGTTTCAAAAAAACAGGGATAAATAAATTATTTACGCTTGAAGAAACAAAAAAAATATTAAAAGAAGAAAATTCAAATGAATTTAATGAATGGATTTCAATAATAGACATTGCACAAAAGTATCAAAATGATGAATATCAAAAAGCGTTGAAAGAGTTTGACGAAAAGGCAATAAAGGAAGTTGTAACAGCTTACGATGGTAAGCAAGTTTCTTTTTCGTTTATTGAGTCCGACAATGAAGAAATGAGTAAAGCTGCTAGAAGTCGCATGTCACAGCTTATAGTTCAAAAAAACAGTCGTGGAAATGTATTTATATTTACTTATAGAAAAAGAAATTTAGATCTATCTTCTGTTATCGTACTACTTCGTTTGGCTGAGCAACATTTTGCCGGAGATATAAAAATAAAAGATACAAAAACACTTTCGCAGATTGGAATAATTGAAAATATCCCTTGGTATTTATTTTATACGAAAGATTCTATTTATAATGGAAGTCTTACAACAAAAGATATTCCTCCAACAAAAATACCTAATAACAAATTAATTAGCATTATTAAAGAGGGGATTGCTAAAAAATTTATTTAATTCATATAAATTTTATCTGATACAATGTTTGTATGTCAGAACATGGTGAACTTAAAGAATTTTTAAAAGCGTCCAGGGACATTATCCCGGAAGATGAGCGAGAACGAATTGCTCGCGAACCCTTAAATGAAGCAGGTCAGAGCGAATTCGTTGAATTAAAGACTGGAATGAACGATCATATGCAAGAAAATTTGCAGCCCGATCAAATAGCAGGGTTTCTTGATCTAATTTCAGGCAAAGGAGAGCATCATCCAGCATATTTAGTCGAATTAGGTGGAATCTTAAGAGA
>CAYLOB010000078.1:0-4122 GCA_964385205.1 uncultured Candidatus Saccharibacteria bacterium
CAATCCTTCGTAAACTTGTGATTGGTCAGGAAAAAAATGAAGCGCTATTTGAATCAATTCTTTTTGTATTTCTTTTCTTAGAAAAAAGACCAAACTCAGAAAGTGCTCTTAGTTCGCTTTACGATTTAGCAATTTTGCGTACTGTTAGTTGTCTAGGTTATGGTCAAGAAGTACCTAAAAACATCTCTCTTACAGGACCAATACACGAATCAGACCTATTACAAGTATCGATGTCCAAAGAAAAAGTGAAAGAAATCATTGAATCATCTTTTAAAGCAACACATTTGATATAATTGAATCAAGATTATCTGATATAATTGTACTAATTACATACAATAGAATGGATGAAGAGAAAGAAAAAAATAAAATAGAAGATTTAAAAAAGGTTCTATATTCACGGAATAGTAAATTGCCCGATACCTTAATATTGGATTTGCATAAACATAAACAAGGGACTGAAACAAATTGGAAAGAGGATACCTCAAAGGTGTTTGAAAATATTGAAACTCCAAAACAGCCTAAAAACTTTTCACTTATTATATTTATGTGTGCTTCGGTATTTTTTGTACTCTCAATCTTCGTAGCCGGGTTTATTTATTTTAGAGGTGACAATATTATTTCTCCAAATAATATTGCTATAGATGTAGTGGGTCCGGTGACTACTCCTGCCGGAGAGCCACTTATGCTAGAAATTGCACTTACTAACAATAACGACATGCCACTTATTTTAGCGGATCTTTTGTTAGAGTATCCAAAAGGTACAAGAAGTACTGAAGATAAAGTATCCAGTCTTACACGTGAGCGAATCCCTGTTGGAACCATTGAGCCTCATCAAACTGTACGTAAAAGTATTAGTGCTATTTTGTTTGACGAGGAAGGTAAAAAGCCGGTTATTAAATATTCGCTCGAGTACAGACTTGAAGATTCTGGAAGTGTTTTTATAAAAGATGGAAAATATGAAATAGCTATCGGGTCATCACCTGTGCTTATGACAGTAGAAATGTTGAAAGAAATAAATGCTGACCAAGAACTCGCAATTGATGTTGTTGTGAAATCTAACTCTAAAGAAATAACTCGCGACCTCATTTTAAATGTGGAATTTCCGGCAGGTTTTGAAATGAAGTCTTCAACACCGGAACCATTTAAAAATAAAACAGTCTGGAATTTAGGTGATATTGAACCAGAAGGGGAAAGAAAAATTAAAATAAAAGGAACGGTATTTGGAGGGGAGAGTGAGGAAAAATATTTTAAATTTGCGGTAGGAGGACAAAGTGCAGAAAGTGAAGTTATTATCGATAAACCATTTCTAAGTCTCGCCAAAGCCGTTTCAATTAAAAAACCATTCCTAGGTATAGATTTTGCCATCGCTGGAGCATTTAAAAATAGCCAAGTAATGCGTGCGGGAAATACCATGTCTTCTCATATTGATTTTCAAAACAACTTATCTGTACCAATTACAGATGCTGAGATAGAGGTCAGACTAGGAGGGCAAATGATGATTGAAAGAACTGTAGATGCCCAAGCAGGTTTTTATCGTTCGAGTGAAAATGTTGCAAAATGGACTAAGTTTGAGCTACCTCAATTAGAATCAATTCCTCCTGGAAAAAAGAGTAGTGTAAATTTAAATTATATTGTTTCAGGTGCGTTTTCAGGTGAGGTAAGTGGTCTTAAAAATCAAGAATTAACTTTCGACATTACAATTCGCGGTAAACGACTTTCTGAAAGCAATGTTCCTGAAACCATTGAATCGACAGTTAAAAGAAAAGTTCGTATAGAGACACTCTCGCGGTTGAGTACAGAAGTAAAACATTTTACAGGTCCATTTAAAAACGAAGGACCTTATCCGTCGATCGTCGATAAAAAGACTGATTACACGATTGTTTGGACAGTGACTAATTCACTAAACGAAGTGGAAGGTGCTAAAGTGACAACCACTCTTCCTTCATATATTGTTTGGAACGGTAAGACAAGTCCAACTGCTGAAAAAATGGTATATGATCCAGATTCTCGTCGTCTTACATGGGAAATCGGCAAAATCCTTCCAGGAGGAGGAGTTTCGGGGTCACTAAGGCAAGTTTCTTTTCAAGTTTCTGTGACACCAAGTCTTTCTCAGGCTGGATCTGCCATAAACCTTGTTAATCTTGCAACATTTGAGGCTCATGATACATTTACTGACACGGATATTAGTACAACAAACAATGCTGCTAGAAATATCTTGAATTCCGAAGCACAATATGCGCTTGGTGATGAGAAAGTGAGAGAGTAGTACTCAATTAGAAATTACGAATTTATAATACGAAATGGCAAAAGAAGAAAACAAGATGGAGAAGATAGTTTCTCTATGTAAACAGAGAGGTTTTGTGTATCAAGGATCAGAAATCTATGGTGGACTTGCAGGTGTTTATGATTTTGGTCCAAGAGGTGTTGAGTTGCTAAACAACATAAAAAAATCGTGGTGGAAGGCTAATGTTTATGATAAGGAAAACTATTTTGGACTTGATTCAGGAATGTTTAAGCATCCAAAGGTTTGGGAAGCAAGTGGACATGTAGGTGGATTTTCCGATCCGCTTGCTGAGTGTCGCAATTGTAATACACGTATTCGGGTAGATAAGGAGCTTGCTAAAATAAATGTTACCGCTGATGAAAAAATGTCTGAGAAATCAATCAATGAATTGTTTGACACATATCGAGATAAAATAAAATGTCCAACCTGTGGCAAAAAAGATTTTTCAAAAGCAAAAGCTTTCAATCTTCTTGTTAAAAGTAATTTAGGTGATTTCACCTCTGAAGGTGGAGAGCCAGTTTATTTACCTGGAGAAGCGTGTCAGGGTATTTATCTTAACTATAAAAATATAATTGATTCAATGCACCCCAAGATTCCTTTTGGTGTGGCACAGATTGGAAAAGCTTTTAGAAATGAGATTTCACCTCGAAACTTTCTTTTCAGAACTAGAGAATTTGAGCAAGCTGATACGCAATTTTTCATTGCTCCAAACCAGAACAAAGAAGCGTATGAAGCCATGAAGCAAGATAGATGGAATTGGTATATTTCTTTAGGTATTTCAGAAGATAAACTTCGATTTAAACAACATGACAATCTTGTATTCTATGCAAAAGACGCTTGGGATATTGAATATGAATTTCCAACTGGTTTTGACGAGGTTGAAGGAATTCATGATCGTACTGATTATGACTTGTCACAGCACACTAAATTTTCTGGTGTTGATTTGAGTTACTCTGATCCAGAAACAGGAGAGAAGTTTATTCCATGGATCCTCGAAACATCAATGGGTCTTGGGCGTGTTTTTCTTGCGGTTCTTTGTGATGCTTACCACGAGGATGAAATGGAAGGAGAGAAACGTGTTGTATTAAAACTAGCTCCACACCTTGCCCCAGTTAAAGTTGCAGTATTCCCACTTCTTAAAAATCGTCCTGAACTTGTCACAAAAGCTCGAGAAGTCTTCATGAACCTCAAAAAAGAATTTGGTAATGTTATGTATGATGAATCAGGAACTATAGGGAAGCGATATCGAAGACAGGATGAAATTGGAACGCCGTTTTGTGTCACTATCGACTTCGATACACTCGAAAACAATACTGTAACAGTTCGAGATCGAGACTCAGGAGAACAAAAGAGGGTGGAGATAGACGAACTTCTAAATAATCTTTAGTATGAAAAAGACAAATATATTTATTTTGATCGCGATTGTCGCCATCTTAACATTTTGGTGCATAAGAGTTTACATCAAAAATAATGAACTTGTAGCTATACTGCCTATAGACCCTACGCAATATATAACAGGACATACTGATAAAGAGTTTGGTTTTTCATTTAAATATGGAGGTCAATTTGCTATTGAGGAGGATCGTCATACTCACTCAGAGTCAATAAGAAAACAAATCTCATTTATTTCACGGGACACACAAGATCAAGGTGTAAATCCAATTTTCCAAATATATATAGATGGTCAAAAATTTAAATCAGAAAAAGCTGTCAGTTCAAAAAATATGCTTGGAAACAGGGAGGCGACGCTCTATTCGTATTCTTTGGCAGGTGCTGATTTTTATTTATATGAAGTACCTTTAAAGTCAGGTTACTATTTTTACGTTCAAGTTGATAAA
>CAYLOB010000079.1:0-4095 GCA_964385205.1 uncultured Candidatus Saccharibacteria bacterium
AGGACGAGGAGTTGATATTAAACTTGGAGGTGTGCCTTTTACAGAAGAAAAAGCAGAGGAAGTAAAAAAACTTGGCGGACTGTTTGTTCTAGGTACTGAGCGTCATGAAGCGAGACGAATCGACAACCAGCTTAGAGGTCGTTCAGGACGACAAGGAGACCCTGGAACCACACAGTTCTTCGTTTCTCTGGAAGATGATCTTATGCGAGTGTTTGCAAGTGACATGCTTAAAAACATGATGGGTAGACTAAATATTCCTGAGGATGAAGCAATTGAAAATAGGATCATTACTCGTTCACTTGAAACTGCACAAAACAGAATTGAAGGATTTCACTTTGATTCAAGAAAACATGTTCTTGAATTTGATGATGTTTTGAACCATCAAAGAAAAATTATTTATGAAAGAAGGAGAAAAGTTCTGTTTGGTGACTTAGAAGAAATAGAAGCAGAACTTGTTCAAATGGTTGGAAGTGACGAGGAATTTTCTCAAATAGCAAAAACAAAAGAAGCAGAACTTGGAAGAGATGTGTTTTTTGGAGTATTGAAATCACTTATGCTTCAGACTATCGATTTGTTCTGGATGGATCATTTAGAAATGATGGACTATTTACGAGGAAGTGTGAACCTTCGTGCTTATGGTCAACGAGACCCACTTGTTGAATACAAAAAAGAAGGATTAAAACTCTTTAAAGAAATGGAACTTTCAATTGCGGACAGTATTCTTAAGGTTATCCCTGACATGGCTGTGCAAAAAAGAGTTGAGGAAACTCCAAAAGTTATAGAAATTCATAAAGAAGCAGATTCTCCTATAAGAGAAGTTTCGGCAAAAGAAGTGAAGAGTCAAGAACCACTTGTAAAAGAAGAAACTGTCGGAAGGAATGACCCGTGTCCTTGCGGAAGTGGTAAAAAGTATAAAAAGTGTCACGGAGCGTAGACGCAGCTTTTAGCTATTAGGTTTTAGCTACTAGCTTCAAAACAAAACTTTCTTAAGAGCAGATATGGGATGTCCAGTAAAAGCTAGTAGCCAACAGCTTATCAATTTACTTATCTCCAATCCACTTAAGCCGTATTGCTCTAATATGCTATCTAATGATATGCTAATAACATATGATGCACGAAAAAAAACTTGAAGTTTATCTATTTTTTATACTCCTCGCTGTTGCGCTCTATATGGTGTTTTCGATATTTTCTCCTTACCTTTATTCTATAATTTTAGCTATTATATTTGCGATTATTTTTAGTCCTATTCATAGAAAAATTTCAAAACTTCTTCCGAGACATACTGCACTCACTGCCTTTCTTACTGTGCTCGCCGTTGTAGTTATTGTTCTTATTCCATTAGTGTTTTTTGGAATTCAACTATCTGATGAAGTAAAAAATCTTTATGATCACGTCTTTCAAGATTCGGAAAGTTTAGGTTTTCTTGGAAAATTGACTGATGTGGCTAATAATATGCTCGCTAACTTTTCACCTTTTGGATATAAGTTTCCTGTATTTGATTCTGTTGATACTGAAAGTTACATAATATCGGGTCTTGCGTGGGCACGAAGTCATTTTGGTGATATATTTTCTGGTCTTGCGAAATTGTTTGTTAATGGATTTTTGTTTCTCATTGCTTTATATTATTTTGTCAAAGATGGTCATAAATTTAAGAAACAGATCGTTGAGATCAGTCCTTTTCAAGATGATCGTGATGAAACTATTTTGGACAAACTTAAACTGGCTGTAGTTTCTATTGCTAAAGGATCTATTCTTGTTTCTTTAATTCAGGGAATTCTTGCTATTATTGGATTTACTATTTTTGGAATTCCTTCACCTGTACTTTGGGGAAGTGTAGCTATTGTTGCGGCACTTATTCCGGGGCTTGGAACAGCTATCGTAATGCTTCCTGCGGTCCTATTTCTTTTCTTTGTTGGAGATGGTGCGCATGCGTTTGGACTTTTGGTGTGGGCAATCGTGGCGGTGGGACTTATTGATAATCTTTTGGGTCCAAAACTTGTTGAAAAGGGAATCAAAATTCACCCTTTCCTTATTCTTATTTCGGCTTTAGGAGGTATAGGATATTTTGGTGCGATAGGATTTATTTTAGGTCCAATTACTCTTAGTTTTTTCTTTACACTTCTAGATATTTATAAAACTATAATCATAAAAGATCATAAGGTTTCATAGACTGTATTTTTTGATGACTTTTCAACACTCTTTTTCAAAAAAACAGTGTTAGAATATAAACATCGTGGCATTTTTAAGAACTTGGATAATCTTTACCGCGATCGGTATTTCAGTATTTGTTTTTCCTTCTAACGGAAGAGCTTCTTTGGCGTATGATACAACTGTAGAAGTAGGTAATTTCTACATAGAAAATGTTAAAGAAATAGTTAGTGAATACAAGTCGATCGGTCAAGTAATATTTTCTTCAATAAAATTTTCAGAATTCTCTAAACGTTTTGTCGCTTCTGGTTTGGAAGCTTACTCCACTCTTCTAGAAGTGGGAGATTCTTACACACGAACTGTCAGGGGTCTTGTTGGTGGGTACGAAGCACAGATAAACAAAGTGGCTTCTAGTTTAAATTCATCCACTTCCAATCTAGCTGGAGTATCATCCGTGTGGACGCAACTCATCGACAAACTTTCCACACCTCTTGTCCCTATATTTTTCACCCAACCCCAAACATCAGAAATCGTAACTAAAAATAATAATCAAATCAAACTTCCTTCAAAAGAAGAAAATAATTTTTCTATAGTTGTTGCACCGAAAAGAGAACAAGTTATTGAACGAACAGTTTTTTCTGGACTAACTCGAGTTGAATTAGATTCGTCTATAAATAATTTAAGAAATGAACTGATTGAATTAAATATACAAACTGCAAAAAGACTCGATGACATGAGACGTAGACAAGCTGCGAAAATAGGAGACACTACAAGTGATTCAATTCAAAACGCAATAGAAAATATTACTGTTACTTCTTCGACTGACTTAAGTACGCTCACTGTCGACACAGACACCCTTGTCGTAGATGAAGGCAACAACATGGTAGGAATCGGAACAACAACTCCATATGCAACTCTTTCAGTTGCAGGAGATCTTGCACTCACTGGAGGTCTTTATGATAGCAATGCAACTTTAGGTACAAATGGTTACGTTCTTCAGACTACTGGAACTGGAGTGGAGTGGGTGGCAACAAGTTCTCTTGGAATTAGTGGGGGTGGAGGTTCATCACAGTGGACTACTTCCGGTTCTGATGTTTATTACAATACAGGTAAAGTTGGAATCGGCATCGCAGCTCCGACTGCAAAACTACATATCAAAGGGGATGGTACAACAACCGGAACGTTACTGAGCCTTGTTGATTCAGCTAATACGTCACGATTAAGCATCTTAGATAACGGAACCACTGTTTTTAGCGGAGGAGTAACTGCTGCGAGTTTTACTGGACGATCGTTTCTCTCGACTGACGGTGTTGATGGAGCAATACTTGAAACTAACCAAACTGATGATGGTGCAGGACTATATCAATATGGTCTTGGAACAGAGATTGCGGTGTATAACCAAGGAGAGTATATATATGGAGATGGAAGTATGCGAGTCGATGGATCAACTGGAATATCGTACTTCAATAATGGTGCAGTTGGTATTGGCACAACTTCTCCTTACGCAAAACTCTCAGTCGTCGGAGAAATCGTCGGATCATACTTCACTGCAACAACTTCAACTGCCTCTACTTTCCCATACGCTTCTACTACAGCTCTCACAGTCTCAGGAACAAACGGACTACAACTAGCTTCTGCACTCAATGGACCTTTACAGGTAAATGCTGGTCTAGTTTCTGCTACTACATCAATCGGAGTTCTTTACGGAGGTACAGGACTAACTACTGCTCCAACTTACGGACAAATGTTAGTAGGGAATTCAAGTGGAGGATACACTCTAACTGCTACAAGTTCGTTAGGTATCACTACATCTTTTGGAATAGGTACTTCTATTACAAGTGGAACTGCAGGTTCAGTACTTTTTGTTGGATCAGGAGGACTTGCACAAGACAACGCTAACTTCTTCTGGGATCAAACAAACAGTAGACTTGGAATCGGAACGACAAC
>CAYLOB010000080.1:0-4086 GCA_964385205.1 uncultured Candidatus Saccharibacteria bacterium
CGGCGCTTCAGTTCCCTTTTCGAAGGCAACCCTATAAAGCTCTGGATTTTTTGCTTTCAGTTCGTCTTTATCCATTATTTATTTTTTACCTATACCAAAACTGTCGAACGTAGTACTTAGTGCAACAAATTCTTTAAGAATATCTTCATCAGAAGTAGCTTCACTACCCATCTTTTCTCTTATCTTTGTAACGACGCCAGTAAGTGCAGATGCTTGTTCGGGTGAAAGATTAAGAGTATCAGGAGTGACTGCAGAAGCAGAGGCAATTGCCACTTCAATTATTTCAAGATGCCTTTTAAGCGCAGTTCTCAAATCTTCACCTTCGTAAATCACAATCTCACTACCATTAAGACAGCTTCTAAGATTACCCATATTTTCACCCAATTCACTCATTATTGATGTTGCACCTTGTTCACCGGCAAGCCGTTGCCCTTCTAAATTAGATTTCTTCGCACTCGCTTCTCCCATCTTTTGGGCAAGTAAAGCCAACAATTCTTCTGCTCCTCTTGGTTCACTAGGTTCACTAGATGCACTTTCTGGAGCCATTTCTGTTGCATTCATAAAATTATAAATTACCAATAATACTTAATAATCTTAACACGATTGATTTTTTATTTGCATTATTTTTAATCCTCTCCAATTTTTCTGTCCTCTGCTCATCTGTTTTAAGTGGAAGCATACGAGTTATAGAAAACCAGTCAACACCAATACCACAGAACAAAAGAGTTACTACTATCCATATAGTAGCAAATGGAAAACCTAAAAGCATATAGGCCCAGATAGGTCCGTCACAGGTCACATAAACTCTAGCTGTCTTGCCTTTTAGCAATCCAACCCTTTTACCATCAATATACTGATATGCAAATCTAGAAAGAAAATTTTGATCAATAAAGTTCTTCATGATTGCCGGTTGTGCCATCCACCATATAGGGTGAATAAATACAAACTCATCAGCTTCTTTTATTTTTTTCTGTAAAACATCACGAACAGGATCAGGCTTAAGGTCACGCATTCTCTCAAAATTTAAAAAATCTTGTTTAAGTTCTGTTTTATACAAATCTAGAATCTCAACTACTCCTCCTGTTTTTTCTCTCTCTGCTTTTAAAACTCCAGCAATAGCGTGAGTGAATCCTATACTACTTGGATGTGCTGTTATTATAAGTGTTTTCATAATTGTCTATTCTACATTATCTATTTAAATTTTGCTTCTTATACATTTCGCGCTTCGGCAATAAAATATCCCCTATCTTGTTTTAAAAGTGTGTAGTTCCCAAACACTGACTCAAAGTTCTTTTTGATAAAAAAGTCGAGTCCGGCAATAGTAACGACAACAAACCTTCCTCCAACATTTAAGTGTTCTTTTGCTTCTGCAAACAATATCCAGAAAAATTCTTTGGAAACTTTTGCAGGAAGATTTGAGATTATAAGATCAAATTTAGTGTCTTTAGGGACATGTGAGAAACCATTTGAAAGATACGTTTTTGCCTTAACCCCATTTGTGTCAGCATTTTTACTTGCATATTCAACCGCAACAAAATCCTTATCTACCATATGAAGAGTTGCTCCAGTTTTTTTAGCAAGAGCAATTCCTATCGGACCATAACCTGAGCCGAGGTCCAAAATACTTTTACCATCAAAATCTTTAACGGTTTGTAGTAGTGCAAGCGTACCTTCATCTATTTTTTCAGGACTAAATAGTCCCCAAGTAGTTTTAAAGGTTAGATCAACACCTAAAAGTTTAGTTTTGAATTCTAGATCTTTTTTAAGTTCGTTGATTGGAATGTGTTTGGAAGACATAAATGTGAATGAAGATAAAATGGAACGGAAAATCAGAAGGTCACCAGAAAACTCCACCAGGGTTTATTAATTTTAGAAACTTCCCCAGTTAATGCGTCGATTGTAACCTCAACATCCATATCAACCTTAAAAAGCATTAGTAATTTCCCTGTCTTAACCGCTTCTATTACATACGTCTTTTTATCACTACTTAGTGTAATACTCTGAACAGAATCTACAGATTGATCAGAAATTATTTTTTCAGATATTTTTGACGGCTCAATAGTATTATTGTCGGTAGGATTATTAGAAATTTCCGTCGTTACAGTTGTAATAGTTGTTGTTGTAGTATTTTCCTTAGATTTTAGAGAATAAGTTGAAATATTACCCCTAGATGTTCCTCCATTTACAGAAGTAGTAATTAACTTACCAGAAGTAAATTTATCGCCATTAACTATATTATTTTGCATAATCCAGTAATCTCCGGTTGTTCCAACTTGATACATATCCTCACATTTCATCACAGATGTATCACCACCAACATAACTCACTTTACTTATTTTTACCTTAATTTCTTGTCGTGCTGGAAATTGCAAAAGTGTGTCAGTTGGACAATTGCCCTCTGAAACACAAATATTTTTAGAAGCTTCCTTGAATGCTGAGGAGATTATTTCTCCTTCAATTTTACAAGTCGGCGACGGAGGCGGAGCAGTTGCAAAAACACTATCTGCAACAAAAATAACCCCAACAAAAATAGCTATCTTTAAAATAAATGTAGTGTTTTTTTTCATATGCATTGATTATACCATGAATTAAGCCGGAAAGTGTCGCTATAATTAGAACACCAAAGTTTTCATACTTCGTGAGACATTTCTTTTTTTTTACTAAAATTATTTATTTTACAATTATTCCTCCATCAATACGCCCGCCTCTACAAGCGCTTTAAAATGACTTGGTCTTAATAGTTTGAGAAATGCAGACACCTTTCCTTGAACCCGCTTCTTTTCAAGGCCCATACAATCAGCAAAGTTTAGAATTTTATCTATTGCATCTTTTGCTTCAGATTTATCATTTACCATTAACTCAATTTCGGCAACTTCAAATGAAAAATTAGGTGCTGTTGCAATATCAAGATCTAATCCAAAACCTTCTTTTTCATATTTTTTTCGAATGGTTGTGTATGCACTGCAAACAAAATATTTTTCATCAGATAACAATTCTTTTAGATTTCTTTCAACCGGGAAATTCAATATCTTCTTTATTTCAGTCTCATCTTCTATTTCCTTATATGAATCAACCAAACGATTTATACCTTCATGGTTAGCAATCTTTAATTCAAACTGTCCATTTCGAGAGCGAAGCCACCAATCTTTCTTTGTTAGAGAAAAGTCTTCTGTGTCAAAATACTCGTCATAAATAGTTTTCTGAGATAAAAATTCTGCTCCTTCAAGTAATCGAGCTTTTGTCACTTCATTTAATATAAATTTCTTTTCTATTTCAATCATATAGTGATTATAACCATAACTTATAAACTAACAAGCAATGGTATTCATAAGTTCGATAAATTTATTCTCATTATCCGGTCGTATGGCATTAAAGAGAGCTGTCATACCGTTATCAATACCAGTAACATAAACATAATTTTCTCTGGCAAAATCCAGATGTGCTTTAGTGAAACTTTCTCCACCTGCAAAGCCAAAGAAGTTTTTAAGTTGAGACATGCGAGCGATAATTTCATCAACTTGCTGATCAAAAGTATACCCAGGCAAAACTTCTCTAAAAACAGGAATATCATCACTCTGCAGAAAAGCTGTTTTAATAAAATCTTTTTCTCTATTAGTCAAAGTTCCCATGACCACCCCATGCAACTTCTCATGTGCTTCTATTATATTTTTATGCCTGTTGTTATCTAAATTAGTACCGTCTGAAAATTGTCCATCTTTAAAGACAATACCCTCATCCCCGAGTCCCTTACTCCAACCAAGCTCTTTTGGGGACCTACCTATCTGATGGGCTTCTATGTATTCTGTAGAATTAAATACTTTTTCTACATTTGCATCATATTGAGATTCATCAAGCATTCTCTGGTATACATCATAAGGAATATCCACAGCGTATCTACAAGATGGATTTCGGACACATTCTTGGTCAATACGCGCTTGTGTTCTTGTTTCAAGAGTTGGACACCTTCGCTTCAGTGCAAAAAACTTAGCTTTAGTATCTGGATCAAGTAGTCTTGTCCTTAAAATATTTGTCCAATTACCTTCATAGACAAAAATATGTTGCTCCGATATTGATTCCATAAAATTA
>CAYLOB010000081.1:0-4058 GCA_964385205.1 uncultured Candidatus Saccharibacteria bacterium
AGAAATTCCAATGAAGGGAGGGAAGGAGTCGCTCAATGTTTCAGTTGCGACCGGCGTTGCACTGTTTCGAATGTTAAATGTTTAAAGGAGGAAAGGTTATCGGATAAAAAGAGAAAAGGCGCCTCGGGCAAATGAGCTCGAGGCGCCGTAACAGTTTTTACGTTTAGATTCAGGACTCATGCGGGGAAGACTACCCTAGTTACACATCCTTGTTCGGGAGTCTGTGGGAATTCCATCAGTATTAATCATCTTCAGCAAGAACAGCTTGCAAGACGAACCCTATCACGTATTTTAACTTCACCCAAAACGGGTAAGGTTACCTCAGTACTGTAAGACTTTAAGGGCACATTGCGTAACTTTATTTATAATATAACATATTTCTACTTTTGGCAATAGTTACAAAAATGTGCATTTCTACCTCCAACTTTTTTGCGTGTAATCTCTCCTTTACATCCTTTTTTCCGACAGAGCTGACCTGTCCTTCGGTAAGCCTCATGTTTCTCTTGGAATTTTCCTCTTTCACCCAATATGTTTCTATAATCACTCATTGAATCTCCACCAAAATCGATTCCTCGAAGTAAAGTTTCTTTCATGGCCTTGAATAAAATTTTGAACTCAGATTCTTTAATATTTTTGATATTTCTCTCAGGATGCATTCCTGCACGCCATAAAATTTCATCTGAATAAATGTTTCCGATTCCTGCGATAATTTTAGGATCCAAAAGGACTTGTTTGATCTTGCTGTTTGGTCGCGTTACTAATTGTTCTTTGAAGTTTTGAACTGTAAAATTCTTTTCTAATGGTTCTGGTCCAATGTCATTTAAATGAGCACTTTCTATGTACTCTCCTTTGATTAAAGTTACTTTAGCAAATCGACGCATGTCAGAAAGTGCTAAGTACTTTTTGTTTGAAAGAGTAAAGATAAGTCGTATATGACGGTTGAATGGATCTCTTAAGCCGATAGGCGAGACACCAATCCATGGGTCTTTCTTGTCACTTTTGTCGAATCTGTATTCGCCATACATCATGTGTCCTGTCATCTTTAAATGAACTAAAATAGTCGATCCATTTTTAAGTTCGATTAAAATATTTTTAGCACGGCGGACAGCTTTTGCGATAGTTTGATCTATAACAGATTTTTTAAAAAATCTGAAAAATTTTGGATCTTTAATGTTATCTTTACCTGCGTGATAAGAGCTATTGTAACTGGTCCAAATGTCTACAATCTTTAGACCTTTTACGTAAGTGTTTAATCCGTTAACTGTGGTTTGAACTTCGGGTAATTCAGGCATTTTGTTGAGGGCTAGAGGGTTTAAGTGGGTAAGTGATAAGAGAAAAATAAAAAATTATTTACTTCTTATAGTTATCAGTCCTATTTCTTTCAACACTACTGAAGATCCATATGCCACTATACTGATTTTTAAATCTGTTGTTTTGTCATTTTGTACAGAGTAGAGGGCAACGACATCTCTATTTTCTGTTGTTGCTACATAAAAATCAGGATTTTTCATATCGCTAATTGAAATATAGCCATCTTTAGGTATGTGAGCGACTAAAACAAGTACGTCACCTTTCTTTAGGGAAGGATTATCAAATGGCAGGTTTATAGAAATATAGTCTTTTTTTGTCATTGGCATTTCACCTATGGGTTTGAGAAAGCTATTTAGACAAGCACTATTAATAGGTTTGTCGCTTTTCGCTAAAAGCATCTCGGCCACACTAATTTGATAGGCACATCCGTTCGGGTCTTGTGTTGAAGTAATATTTGATAAATCAAAATACGCGGATTGGTTTTTATTGATTACCTTATCTACTATTTCATCTCGATCGAAATTAAAAGAATATATACTTTCCTTGTATTGTTTATTTTCTTGCTGATATTTTTTTTCTGCTTCCTCCACATCCGCTTTTAGTTTCGGACCTGCTTTAAGGACAGGTATAACATGGAAACTTAAAAGCATGAGGCCGAGAAGAGGTATAAGGACTAAAAGGTACTTTTGATTTTTTGACTTAATGGTTCTGATGTTGAAGGTTGTCGCAAATAAAAAATAAAAGAAGGTAAGCAAAAGAAGGGATGTAAATAGTGGAACAAACTCACTACCGGCTGCATTAAATAGAAGTCCAGGAAGCAAGAAAAATGGCTTGTCCGAATCAGTCAGTACTCCAATATTCAAAAGTGTTGATGTGTAAGATAGAAGTGTGGTTATAAGAATCGAGTAAATATAAGCAGGGGTCGCATTATATTTTATAAACACCTTGTTCATTTGAGAGATATAGATAGCAGAAAATAGTAAAGCTGCGGGTATAGCAAAGAAAAAAAGAAGACCAGTGTATATAAACATACAACAACTAATTAAGACAATTATAGAGAATACACCTCGATGTAGAGCATCAGCCATTGGATTGATTGGAGATGGTGTTGTTGCCGGGATTTCGGAACTTGTGGATATAATTGGTGTAGAAACGGATACTGTTTCCACAACTTTAGGTTTTTCAAATTTCATCTTTACATTTTTCGAGAAAATCCAATAGAGTAAAAACAGTGCAGAAATTAAGAAAGGTATAAAACTTAAACCTGTGAATAAGGCTATAACAGCATCAGGAGCTTCGGTCGGAGTAACATCCATGGTCGCCTTAAATTTAATAAAATTATATAAATTCACTGCAGTATAAATGGTGAGAAAAATTCTGTTAATCACAACAGCCTTTGGCGACCGCTTTAAAATTGAAATAAAAGCCGTAACAGTAAGAATAAAAAGAATAATAACACCTGTATACCTGACCGTAGAAAATCCAGACGTAACCATTCCTAGAGTAGAAATAAGGCCTATTGATTCGATAATTACCAAAAAAAGAAGCAAAGTAATGTAAACAAATATAGGGCCACTTATTTTATTTTTTTCTTCCATAAAATTATTTAAATGTTAAAAATATAAAATTAATTATATACCTTATTTACTTAAGGTTTTAAGAGCAAGTTTAACTTTATCTTGAACGGATAAATTTGCAGGCATATCTTTGACAGCTTCTCTTGCATCTTTATGATTGTAGCCGAGGGCTTTGAGCGCCTCAATAACATCAACTTCATCTTTAAGATTTGAGCCACCAATGTCTTCTCCTTTAAATTTACCTTTAAGTTCTAAAACAATTTTGTCTGCATTTTTTTTACTTATGCCAGATACTTTGTGCAGATGGGCGGTTTCACCAGTCAGTACTGCACTTTGAAGGGCGGGGAGGCTGGCGACGCTTAAAATATTTAGGGCACTTTTTGGACCAATTCCTGATACAGAAAGTAGAAGTTCAAAAAAATCTAATTCAGCTTTTGAGTCAAATCCGTACAAATCTAAAACGTCTTCTCGAACAACCGTATATGTCCACAGAGACATTTCCTTTCCTACTGAAGCCCTATTGAGTGGGTCGGTTGTAGCATAGACCTTATAGCCAACACCACCACACTCTACGACGAGAATTTTGAGGTCTTTGTATATAACAATACCCTTAATATGTGAGATCATAGGGCAAGTATAAAGTATTAAGACTTAAGTATAAAGGGGTGTATTAAGGTATTGCCAATTTTAGCATTATCTGTTAATATCGTACCTATATGCCAATCACAAAATCAGCTAAAAAAGCATTACGAGTTTCAGACCGAAAACGAGTTTTTAACCTTAGACGAAAGAAAAACGTTGAAAACGCTCTTCGAGAACTCAAAAAGCTTGTAAAAGAGAAGAAAACTTCTGATGCTCAAGTTGCACTTTCTAAAGTTTATAAAGCATTAGATAAGGCGGCGAAGGGAAACACTATCAGTAAAAACACTGCTTCAAGAAAGAAATCTCGACTAGCGGCAATGGTAGTAAAGAGTAAGTAGTCTTTAAAAAAATCAAAAACATATAAAACCTCTTTTACCCAAAAGAGGTTTTATATTTAGGGTTTTTGTGGTAATCTGGTTTTCGTCAGACCCCTTTTGTTTAATTGAAAATTGGGTTTTGAAATATTTTACATTTGCCCCTGTAGTTAAATGGATATAACTGCGTGAGCTTGGGGTAAGGACCCAAGCG
>CAYLOB010000082.1:0-4052 GCA_964385205.1 uncultured Candidatus Saccharibacteria bacterium
TTCAGGTATTGGGAGTTGTATCAGTTTAATATTGCACTTTCTACACTCGACACGAAACAGTCAGCAAATCCAATTAAGGAATTAGTAAAAGAAGAACCAAAAAGTAAAAAGCAAAACAATTTAGCAGAAATTAATATATTATTCCCAACAAAGAAAGATGTCTTATATATGGGTTGTACTTACAACATTGCATTTGCAACAACTTCGACTGAAACATCAATTCAAAATATCAAAACTTCACTTGTCGATGCTGGTACTGGTAAACCACTCGGACCTGTTACAAGTGGACTAGATTCTTCTTACGAACAAGAAAACATCTCAAGTATAGAATGGACAGTTGGAAACTTTTGGCCTGGTGAGTATCGTATAACCGCAGCCCATACAGAAAAACCAGAAACAGTTTATAAGAGCGAAAGATTTAATGTTGAAAAATTTGAAAAAAATCTAGCAAAACAAGAAAAAGAGTCTCTGTGTTTGAAATCTGGAGGAATTCTATAACAAAAAATCACTACATATAATGTAGTGATTTTTTTGTTTACTTTAACTGTTATTATTTCAATTTTTCTGCATCATCTTTAGAAAGAAACTTGAACATGTTTCCTCCGCAAGTTGCACACTTCCCTTTTGCTGAATATCGGTTGTTTTTTTCTTCAACCTTAGGTTCAGTCATAGTTTGCATAGTTGGCTTATTCTCACCATTTCTACACTTCATACATAACGCTTTTAATTCAGCCATAACCTTAATTAGATTAATGATAATTAATACGTTCACAATTATAACACAGAAGTAAAATAACTCCTACAATACAGAAAAAGTTATCAACTCCTCAAATTTAAGGTGATCTAAACTAGAGGTATAATTACTGTGGTTCTGACCTTGACAACCAAGATCAAAACTCAACTCCAACCATCTGCAACCCATGAACTTACTGGTCCCCACCATACAGTCAGACACTATCGCTGTGATAGTCGTTTCAATCCTCCTCATTTTAATACTTACAAAAAACATTCGAGATTATCTTTCGACAAGACCAACGAAAGAAGAACGCCTCAAGGAACTTCATGAGCGAGTTCTACACTGGCGAACAAAACTCGAGTATGCCTATACAGCTTTCACTCCGACTTCAGACGAAGAAAGGTCCTTTGTCAGCCGTCACAGAGGATTCGTTAATCAAAAACTCGCCCGACTAAACGCAAGCAACCTCGAAATTCTGTTTCAACAAATTTCAATCGCCTTGAACAGGTATCCAGAGCACATCCGCAATGAAGCTCTCGCTCAAGGCGAATCAAAAGGAAATTCGGAGACAGTAAAACATAAAAAAGAAAAAGTGAGCAAACGTCCTACAACTCGATCTTCCACCCAAAAGGCTGTTCCTCTTGGGGACCGGTGGAAATGAGTTTTGATCAATCGTTAAGGTAGGTTGTACTGCCCACTCTTTTTGAGTGAGGCAGTTTTTTTGACTTAATTCAAATTTTAAATTATTATCGAAAAATACACTTCTTTAAAAATGAAATACAGACTAACTGCTGCACTGTTTATAACAATAATCTTCATTCTTCCAATCGGGATTGGATATTACTTCAGGGATCAAAATTCAGACCATTACACAACCGAAGACGTTCTTAAACTTTTCACAAGTGATAAAAACCAAAAAGCCGAGGCGAAAAAAGATGAGCGGACAGTCAATGTTCCACAAACCTCGCAAGAACGTCACTGGTGGCCGAAGAGCGGAAAGTACAGAGTACTTTCCGCAAACATAACGCCCAAAGGTGATGTGTTTGAAAATCTTCTTTTGGTTGAGTACCTATCAGACGGTACTCATCATAAGATTCAAATCGAAACGGGTGGTGAGATGAACTGTAAGGTCGGCACAATTGTAAATGTAAAACTTTTACCAGGTGGAGGAACAATGGTCGAGTCAGCTGATTAATTTTCATAGCACAGGATTTAACCTGTGCTTTTTTAAATATTTCTACTGTCATACGCCCAATGTAAAAGTGCTTGGCGTTGTCGTGGCCTGCATTTTAAATCCCCTTCTTTACAATTTTTCTTTATCTGGCCAACATGTCTCTTTATAAGTCTCCATCTTTTTATCTGTCGTCTGTCTTCATCTATAAGTCTTCGCCCCATAAAAT
The DNA here is from genome assembly GCA_964385205.1 of uncultured Candidatus Saccharibacteria bacterium. Taxonomy (GTDB): domain Bacteria; phylum Patescibacteriota; class Minisyncoccia; order Phycocordibacterales; family CAIRYW01; genus JAUPVJ01. The sequence continues at coordinate 2,137 of CAYLOB010000082.1, forward strand.
ACCGACAGTACCATTGAAACCATCCTCGAGGATCGTGATCTTCATTTATCCAGTCATTTTCTCTCCAAACTTTTAAAGGTTGACTCGCATCAACTTTAAAAAAATTCAGTTCACTGTCATGTTCCTCTGGAGAAAGTTTGGCTTTTGTAAACCAATTTTTAGGAAACTCTTTTTTGCAATCAGTCATATATTTTCCACCAAAGACTCCAAGCTCGAGCATTTCTTTTGGAGTGAGTTCAGGAGTAAACGCAGGAGAAAAATTTTTCCCCACAGGTTCACTTAGAGTGTACCTGTACCCTTTCTGCATTTTGTCATTTACCACTACTGCTTTTGGCTTTTTCATTTTTATATTTTAACAGTGAAATACCCACCAACCAAACTTGTGCTAATATGCACACAAATAACCCTGCTCTTTTATGGATACATCGATGCCTCAGGCTTTTTCCTACAGATCCTACAGTCAGAGCGACTTTTCAAATCCGATCATATACAAAATGGAAGGAATGTATGTGATTGATGGAGAAGAATTCTACTTCTTGATTTTAGAGACTATCCACGATGGACCGTGCACAACTTACAGGATGCATTTTTTTAAATCATTCGGATCAATGATTGATGCATTTATGGAGACATTGAGACAATTCATCCTCTTAGATCTCAGCCGACCAGAACTGCGCTTCGATACCCCTTCCACTATCGGATATGTCGAGTCAATAGAAATCGACGGAGAAATGCAAAGACCATGGTTTCAAGCGAAATTCCGCTTCGAAATCGAGGGTCGGATTGCTAAATCAATATTATTCAAACCAAAAGGAATTCGAATATTCGAAAAACCTAGGGCCGAAGGAGATTAACCTTTGGCTTTTTTTATTTTTACCACTTTCCTGGTCGTGTAATTTCTCCCACATCATCAGTTAAAGTACCTTCAAATTGACTTGCTTTTAAGACCCCCTTACGAATTTGCTTACATAAAGTGGCTATTTTTTTTAATTCAATAGTATTTCGTTCAAACGGACTGACTACAATAACAGGCAATTTCATTTCTTGGATAATAATTCTTACAGGTTCGACCAGATCGGAATCGTTTGAAATAACAACGGCCATATCATATTCATTTTTACGTCCATCATTGATTAAGTGTGAGGCAATGTTTACATCGGTACCCTTTTCTTCAGTTTTAATGACCCTTGCGTATCCCTTACCATCAGCCAATTTCATATTAACTGAATGTGTAAGAAATGTACCTGTGATAATTTCTAAGTTAGGAACAGTGCGTAAAGCACGCAAATATATCTGTTATCTATTCGGTTTGTCGTGGTCTGGATCATTCTCTCGGATCTTAATAAGAGCTGTGTAGTATTTAATTTTTGAAATCGTATGATTAGGAAACAGAAGTTCAGAGAGCTTTCGAGGATTTAGCCATTTATAAGAAGAACCTTTTAAACAGCCGTAATATAAGTTAAATCCGTCTATATAAACGTATATTCTCATTTCAAAATCATACTATAGAAAATGCAGAAACCGCAACTTGCGTTGCGGTTTCGCGTCCTGCCACCGAGGCAACAGGAGGTATGGGACTATACTATCATTTAGTCCTAGCTATAGCAAGGAATAATATCTACATGGAAAGCCGAAATCTCCTTTACATTCTTTTTTTGATTTTTTCCATAAAAAAGTGTAATGTACTATCTAACTAGATAAGTTGATGAGCTAGTACCTATTTAAATTCTTTTAAAACAAAATATTGTCTCTAAAGCTGGGGGATCGTCTAATGGTAGGACTGCGGATTTTGGTTCCGCCTATTTAGGTTCGAGTCCTAATCCCCCAGCAATCATGTGAGCCCGACCGAGACGGCTAAATCGGTCATAATTCACAATACATTTTTAGAACGAGTCATGGGCTCGAACTTTCGGTAT
>CAYLOB010000083.1:0-3938 GCA_964385205.1 uncultured Candidatus Saccharibacteria bacterium
CGTTACCTACTACTGAGAGTTTAGCGAAAGGAGAGGTGGTGCCGATGCCGACGTTGCCGTTGTCGAGGACTTGCATGAGGGTTGTTGAAGCTGAGTTTACAAGAGAGAATATCTGACCTGTTCCTGTACCTGATCCCCAGACTGAGAGTTTTGAAAATGGTGAGGTGGTGCCAATGCCAACTCTTCCATTGGCGAGAAGAGACATAACATTTGTGTCGCCACTAATAGTCTGATTAGCTGCGGCTTTAAGATTAATATCGAGTCTTGTAGAGGGTCCAAATCCGTTTGACACACTGTTGGTTGCATATGATCCGAGTTGGAGTGTGGCCACTTGAGCGTATGAGATACCTGAGTTTAGAGGACGGACGAGTTGGAGGATGTTTTCTGTACCTGTTGTTTGACTTGCAAGACTTCCACCAATTGAAAGAGATGGATTACCACTTGTAGTAGTTGTGGCTGTAGTTGTTCCAAAGAGTCCTGTAATTGAGAGGGCTCCACCGATGAGTGCATTACCTCCTACATTCAATCCTTCCGTTACTGATATTCCTTGATTGAACTGTGCCATGTTGAGGACTTGGAGATTACCTATCTTAGAAGATCCGACTTCTTCGTTGGAGATGGTGGTGCCGGAGATGTCGAAAATATTTACATTGTTAACAGATCCCACCCAGTGGTCACCGTTAGCAGTATAGAGAAAATTACCTGACACGAAAATGTCACCTCCTGCTGCATTAGCAAATGTTTTTGATTTTACAACTACAGGATTTAAAGGGTTCGATACATCAATAACAGATAGCACTCCATCTCCTGAAGCATTAGGATTATTTCCCTGGGTAACATACAAATACCTTCCAGATAAGAATATGTGTCCCATATTTTTGTCTGGAGTAAGGTCAACAGAAGCAACAAACACAGGTGATCTAGGATTCGAAATATTAAATACACTGATTGCACTATGCACCCCAGAATAAATATATAGATAGCTTCCTGACGCAGCGATTGCTCTATTAGAAAATCCTCCTCCAAGAACAGCACCGGAATCACCATCATTTACAAGTGCAGCTCGTACAGGGTTTGCAGGATTCGACACATCATAAACTTGTAAAGGTAACGCGGTATTAGCTCCTCCTGTTACATAAAGAAAATTTCCAGACAAATACAAACTTTGTGCATTCACAAGATTCGTATTATCAGTAATAAGACCTTTACGAAAAGGAGTTCGAGGATCTGATATGTCAACAATCTCTATTACCCCAGCAAAACTATAACTTGAGGTGATATAGGCATACCTTCCTGATACATATATACCTCTAAAACCATTATAAGATGTGGCAAAAGTAGATACCACGACAGGATTCGCAGGATTAGATACATCTATTATTTGCATTGCTTGGCCATAACTAAGAAGATATGCATAATTACCAGAAACATAAAGACCCTCTGATTTGATTTGTGACGTTCGTACACCTCCAACTCTAATTGGATTACTCGGATTACTTATGTTAAATATTTCCAAAGATCCGTTTGTACCATCTTCAGAACCTACATATAAATAATTTCCCTGAACAAACACAGCATCAGCACCAACTAGATACGGCGCCACCCCACCACCATCATTAATAGTAGCAACAAGAGTTGGATCAATTGCCCTTCCTATGATACTTGTAACTGTAGTCGAAGCGACTTCAAAGAAAGCGCCAGTACCTGATGAAGCATACATAGAAACAAAAGGAGTAGATTGAGTAGATGATCCTTGAATACTAAGATTTGCATTTGGACTCGTCGTCCCCACCCCCACTCTCCCATTCTCTGCATCTACTACTAAGGTATCAGTATCAACGGTCAAAGTAGAAAGACTCGCGGAAGAGTTAGTGATAGTAGAACCTGAAATGTTCTCTACTGAGTTTCTAATTGAATCACCTGTTCTGTCCCCTATCTTGTATGCTTGTTTGATACGCATATCATCTAACTGAGCTTTGGTATTGAGATTGAGAGTAATGAGTTCGGAACGAAGAGTGTTTAAATCGTTTTGGGTTACTCCAGATAGGACCGGCCGATCGATTACTTTTGTAGGTGCTTGACTGTATATGATAGTAGGCCCTGAGGAAGTGTATGTTGTTGTTTCTGCAGGAGTTTGTGAAGTAACAGCAACCATAGGTGAAGCAGATTCTGGAGTGAGTTCTGGATTTTCGTCTGATGATCCGAACAAGTCTGAGAAAGATGCTATTAATTGATCAAAAAATGATCCTACTGAAGCAGTTGCTTGTGTGCGTTCTTCAAACTCTTGTGTATTGTTTGTTGTAGGATAGAGAGTAGCAATAGAACTACCGAGTACAACTATAGATACAAGAATAAAAACAGAAACAAATAATTTCTTCAAAAAAATCATAACTAAATTGTAGCATAGGAGTGGTAGACGATGGAGGTGTGGATAAGTGATGAAGGTTCGGATTTAGTTAATATTTTCCTTTGTGGAGAGGTTACAGTATTACGGAAATATTAATCGGTTTTTTAATTTCCTAACCACTTACACACTTTATCCTAAAACAAATTTTAATAAAATTTGTTCGGGCGATAAATTTTCAGAAAATTTATTTAGCCCTTAACCACTTTTTCACCTACACATGCATCTGCCAAACATTCGAAGCACATACAAAAGATTTGTTTGTTGATTTAACAAAGTGCCCCATCTCTTTATCCCACAGATATGTTTCAATCAACAAAGACGGCTTATCAATTTTAATAACATTAAAAGATTGTACTTCGCCACGGTGCCTTGTAGACAAAGTTCCAGCTTGTACCGCCACTGCACTATAATTATCTATTTTGTATCGCGCTCCAGTATGTACACAAGAACTACGATGATAATGACCAGAAAGATACAGATCGACATAATGTTTTGAAAGACTCTTTATACCCTTATGTGATCTTTTAGCCAACTTACCTTTACGACGTTCCAGAGGCAGGTCGAGTGGATGATGTGTTACGAGTATCTTTACTAATTTTTCTGGCACACTGCCAAACCAGCGAGTTACTCTTTTAACATCATGCATATTTATCTTACCGTTCTTTAGCTTGCGAGCTCGTGGCGTGACGATACTTGCAATCGCAATCTCACTGTCCTTAAATGTTGGATCAATATCTTTTGAAATATATTCTTTGTATTTTCGAAATCGATTAAATATTCTCGTTATCTTATAAAAGGGTTCAAGATCATGATTACCCGGAATAACAAAATATTCCATACCAGCATCTTTAATTTCTTTTAATAAATCTACCGCTTTCTTAAATTCAGAAACCTTAGCTCTTTGTGTTAGGTCTCCAGAAATAATTATAAGATCTGGCTTTATTCGCAAAAATGTACCTATCAAACCCTCAAGACTCCTCGCCTCTGTTTTACCGAAATGGATATCTGAAATATGAATAAGTGTTCTCATACCATTAGAAAAACCGATCAAATACTCCAATCAAAGAATATACAAAAAAATATACAATGAGTCATTAACATATTATAAATAATTATTAAATTTCTTCTATCTAACTAGACTTACACCACAATTATAACACTGACGGTATAGTAAAAGCTTATGTAAACAAGATCATGAAAAAACGCGATTGATCACCGTATCAAAATTAAATAAAGTATGCTACATTTTTATATACTTATAATTCGACATGGCAAATTTTAAACGTATTTTTTTTACAATAGTTATTCTACTTGGATTAGCCTTTGCATTCAGGTATTGGGCACTGTATCAGTTTAATATTGCACTTTCCACACTCGATACGAAGCCGTCTGTAAATCCAATCAAAGAATTGGCAAAAGAAGAACCAAAAATTAAAAAGCAAAACGATTTCGCAGAAATTAATATATTATTCCCAACAAAGAAAGATGCGTTATATATGGGTTGTACTTACAACATTGCATTTGCAACAAC
>CAYLOB010000084.1:0-3699 GCA_964385205.1 uncultured Candidatus Saccharibacteria bacterium
TAGTGCCGTTATTTAGTTTTTAATCTATACACTTATCACATCTCGAAATACACAACACACCACCATAATGTTTACTCCCATAACCAGCTGATATAATACCTGTTGCACCATCATTCCATGAACGATTGTTCATATCAATTGTCCTGCATGTTCTGCCTTCTGTTCTATGTACCACATCGAACACCTGTTCTACCTCTGGTGTTTCCGTATCTAACGGTTTAAGAACTGCTCCACAACAAATACATTTCATTTCAAACCAAATTTAATATTCAATGTAAATATACGACAAAAAATGTTAAAAAAATGTTAAAGTTATAAAAAATTATCCTTATTTATATTTTTACCTTTTTAACCCACCTATAATAACAACTTATTAAAGTAAGTATCATAACTAATATAATAGGTAATTTTTCCACAGCAGGATATATACACCAAATAAATATATCAATTACACATAGTATAATACCTACTGGGACTATTGATGCCAATCCTTCCTTTATTGAAATAAATAAAATTTCTTTCCTGTTCATAACAAATATTTAATCCCATACTTCCGTATAAGAATCATTTAAATAAATTACACCTTTTATTATCGTCCAATCAGTTTTTCTCCAATGGAAATTTTCTTTTATCAATTTTTCCAATTTCTCCTGCCCATATTTTTTAATATACTTCTTAACATTTATCTCACGATATGTTTTTGTAGTAACATGGGTAGATGCACATGAACCTATACCAATATGTTTAGATGGTAATTGATTATCCCTGCTAGTAATAAAATTATCTTTATTATATTTTAAATTACTAATAGCACTCTCCATCATATTCTTCTCCAAATGCTCTGGTATAATAATATCCTTATCCACGAAATGCTTAAAGGATATTGTCCATCCACTTGCACCAACTCTCAATAAAAGTCCTGCATCAATTTCGGATACATCCTTTGTAGAGAAAAAATGTTTACCAGTAATATTCATACCAATTCTTGCTTCGGTATTTACATTAAGACATTTAATTTCATCCGAAAATTCTTTCCTGAAAAATAGATGTGGGTCTATTGAATGACCTTTATTTGGTTTCATTTCAATAGTTTCTTGTTTATAGCCTTTACCGTGTACATAACCACCGGTATCTATTGAATATAGTGTGGGTATATTAAACATTGAATGCCAAGCATCAAATGCCATTTGATTGAATTTATCACATCCTATAATTTCCGGTACACTAAATCCAAATTTCATTGGTAAGTTTTTATTTAAAAATCAATACACTATTACGAATAAACGATTTTTTGACAAGTAACAGGTTAAAAATATGCTTTCCTCATACATTCCTTATATAAACCAACATAGGTTTTGTGATTGGTTATGCTTATTCATAGGATTTATATAAAGCAATATATAAAATAAACTATATGTAAAATATAGCACGGAAAATATCCCAAATAAACTACCATAGCCTCCCAAAATTTACTTTTATATTTTAATCTACATGCCCTGAAAAATTTAAAAACACCAAAATCACTTAATATTGCTAATGGACACCCACCATATCTATGCCATGAATTATTTATATACCCCCAATATATTATCATAACACACGATATTACCAAACCTACGAAATGAAAAAATATATTAATAACCGATGTTATATTATATAATAGAGCAAGAAAACTACAAGCGCCAAGTAATATTGTGCCTCCAACCGAAAATACTGTAACAAATTCTAAATTGTTAGATAATACAAAGCTTAATTTATCTACTCTCAAAATTTTACATTATATAGTTCCTCAATACGATTTAACGGTAGCCGCAAAAACAATCCTAATGTTCCACCTATCTGATCCATACCAGAATAATACCAATCAACAATTTTCCGCATATCTTGTAATTTTTTAATATGGTCCATTATGGTATAATATCTTTATGTTTTAAATAGGTATGTGATATTCCGTAGTTTTTCCAATCGGTTTCTAATACCTCAGCCTCTATCTCTCGCATCTCAAAATTTTCTGGTATAGAACCTTCTTCCTTATATGGGCCAAACTCCAATAAAGTACCATATTTATTCAAACCATTCGTTGATGTGCCTACATTTATTTCATCCGGTTCACCGTAAACTGAACGTATATCAGCGGTGGCGTGTAATTGCCCATTTACGATCAATATACATAAATGCCATTCTTTTTGGATATTATCCTTACTGGTAGGACGAAAGTATAATTTTATTTTTAGTTTCATATTAAAATGGATAAACAATGCCATGAATTGTAGAAACTCTACCATCTTCAGATATAGTTTCTTTACCTATACTCTTTTCTCTTTCCTTTCTTTCCTCAACATATTTCCCGTTAAATATTATTGCTTCACTGATCCTAACGTCAGAATACCATCCGTTTTCATATTTTTCTGGTATATTATGTGGTGATTCATATACAATTATAACACCTTCTTTTTTGGCATTACTCTTACTAAAATTTAATAATTTATCCATATCCACGCCACTATAAAGAGGACGATATAACCATATTAAATCGTAATCTTTTATAATATCACCACACTCAAATACGTCTTTCCATATAACATCGTTAACTTTGTTATATTTCTTTAAATCAGTATTAATTTCAATTCCAGTTACTTTATTTTTGAAACCAACTTTTCTTGCATATTGCAAGATATTACCCAATCCCGAACCAATATCAAGAAAATTACCTTCAGGGTTTACTTTAAACATACTATCAACCCTCGTTACCATATCACAAGGTATGTGTTCATACCTGCCATTTATACCGGCCGAACGCTTACCGTTTTGTGAATGTAACATACCAGTAGTTAAATCAACAACATCAGCAAATTGCTTCAATATATCAACATAAGCCTTGTTATGATAATATGTGCTTATAGTTTCTCTTTTCATAACCATTCAACTGCTTTGCGTTTTTCTAACCATCTTTCGTATTCCTTTATAGACACTTTACATTCAACCTCCTTTTTTCCTTCTAAATTATCTATTGGAAATTTTCTATCAGGCACACACAATACCAATTTAACAATGTAATGTGTGGGATCCACTAAGTGATTTGGACACGGTGTTATATCAAGAACACCTTTCTCTGAAATAATTTTTGTACCTTTACGGTAATCCCTATAAGTCGCATTAGCACATCCAGTTATCTCAACTAAATATGCTTTCATTAGTTCTTTATCCATGTTATAAATCTTCTGTTAAATCAAGTTTTGCGCCATCAATACACTGAACTTCAACAATTTCCCCAATACCTGTCGGTGTAAAACAAAATGTAAACGCACCACCTATTGCGGTCGATTTTAGCGTTTTCTTTTTTTCCTCACGCCATTCATTGTATTTAGTTAACTGTTCAGTAGATAATTCGAAATTCATTTTATTTTATTTAAATTTTATAACCTATTGTTTGTGAAAGATCTTTTTTCCAAACGTTCATTTCTTAATGAAAGATATAAAACAAAAACAATAACAATTATTGTTAAAATAGAACCAGATATCGAAATTATAAATAATAAAATATCCTGAAATTTTATTTACAAAAGACTCAACAAGAATTTATGTCTATTTAGAAAAGAAGAATTCAAATACTTTTGACGGTTTTGTCGGCTTTTCTAGTAATGAGACTAAAAAAATAACTTTAAACGGATATCTAGACCTAAAACTTGAAAACATATT
>CAYLOB010000085.1:0-3633 GCA_964385205.1 uncultured Candidatus Saccharibacteria bacterium
CTCTATAAAAAGTCACAAGAAGTTTGCAGATAAGTTTTCTCTTCAGTTTCCACTACTATCAGATGAAAGCACTGATGTTATCAAAAGCTACGGTGTGTGGAAATTAAAGAAGTTCATGGGGCGTGAATATATGGGAATCGATCGTATGAGTTTTCTTATTGACGAAAAGGGGAATATCGCAAAAATATACGAACAAGTAAAATCCGCTGTACATGCAGATGAAGTAAAAAAAGACATATAAATAAAAATCGCCCCCGTATGAGAGCGATTGTTGTGAAGATGGGGTTACGACGAGAGTCGTTTCCCGCCACTACCTTTATAAGGCGGATCTCCTGGATTGATCGGGATAAGGGGTGTAATACCCTCATCCGATTCCTGGTTTTCTGGTTTCTTTGGCTTGTAGGCTGTAAACCATACGATGGAGAGCAGAAGTGGTACAGCTCCGAAGAGCACAAAGTACCCAAACGACAGGAACTGGTCCATGATCGGGTGGGCGCCATCGCCACTTGAGATTACATCGAGAATCGTGATGAACTTCAAAAGAATCCAGTACCACCCCGTGACGAGAAAAAACAAACTCGGCACGATAGAAATCAGCATGCGAATTCCTCGTGTTGTTTTGATCGCAAAAATCAAAACGGTGAAGATGGCAGACACCGTGTGAGTTACAACGACCCACCAGTTACTCGTATTTTCGGTAAAGTTGGTCGTGTTGTAGGTTAGCGGTATAGCCAGAAATATCGCTGCAACCACAAACGGCCAATGTGCTTGGTCATAGGGGTGCTTGCGGTACTCCTTGTTCCACAGCATCAAGAGCGCGCATGTGAAAGTAAGCATCGCCGCGATAGCCATCAGTCCAATGAGGCCGTACCACACCATTCCATGCTCTCGCGGAGTGTTGTGAACAAAACCTGCCCACTCAAACCAGAGGTACAGCACGCCGAGCGAAAACCCAAGTGCGGCAACTGTGTTGACGCCAATCTTGCGCCCTTCTTCGCTCTCGTCTTCTGTGATTGCATCGAAAAATGCAATCAGCGCTGTGCACCCCAATGTCGCGCTCGCAGAAGCTATCAGTGCACCTGAAAAAGCAAGCTCAAGGCTGCTTGAAAAGATGGCAATTGCGATCAAGGTGGGGAAAAACACACATCCGGCAACAGCCTTGAGAAACGTTGCTTTTTCCATGGAGGGACTCCTCTAAAAGTTGATTATTTACCCTTCAAAAGTGAAGGAACCTATATATGTATTATACCACATAATATCTATGTGTGTCAAATCTTGTGGTGCTTTTTTTGAATATAAAAAAGCGGGGCATCCGTAGATGTCCCGCCTGTTTCAGTTGCTTCTTTACGCTGCCAATGGCAGGTTATCAGCATCCTCAGTTTTATTTTTATAGATTTTCATGACGCCCGTACTTTCCCCGACACCCCCCGTGAACTTGAAGATCACAGGGATTATGAGTGGTGCACAGGTTGCTTGCTGAGCTGTTTCTGCCCAAGTAAGAAAGCGCGGAAACAGGGCTCTTTGTTCAAAAGCGAACTGGAGACGTTGGTTTTGAGGGTTTTTCACCTCAAACGCAAAGCGTTGACCAGAGACACTGATGCCAGAAAGGTTTCCTCGGAGTAGGTACTCCGGCAAGGTGAGACCAGAAATGTTCGCATGCATTTGTACGCCGCCCTGTTCCAGGCTTTGAGCAAACAGATTACAAAGCTTCACCAGATGAGTTTCATTGGTTGCCACAACTATCATGTTCTTTCCTCGTCAATTCTAATGTACAACACCACCAAAGGTGGCTCCTCTTGTGTAGGGAATCGTTATATGTGTTAACTGCCTACGTCCCGAATAATATACCTATTTTTGCCATATGTAAAGAACAACAGAGTAGACAAATTGTCTACTCTGTTGTTTGTATACGTAGTATAGTTTTGTTACCTTGAAAGGGCTTCGTCAATAGCTACCTTAAACAAGTCATATGGCTGTGCTCCATCAAGCATTGCCACCACCTCATAGCCATTTTTTGTTTTGAGTACAACGTATGTTGCAGGTGTTCCCTTTACACCAGCTTGCAAGCCGTCTGTAATAGATGCTTCAACAGCATTTGCTACATCTTGGCTTTGAAGGCATGCAGTGAAAGCTGTTTTGTCTATACCAAGATTCGTTGCAAATGAAAGACGCTCAGCTTCGGTGATGGTCGTCACATTTCTGTTGTATTTATATGAAAGCATCGCGTTCATGTAGTCGTAGTATCTTTTTTCTCCACCGATATTTCCCGCACAGGTGATGGCTACGGCCTCAGGAAAGGCACCAGGGTGTTTGCTTGTCAGTGGAAAGTGTCTATAAATAAATGTGATCTTGTCTTTGTACTGTTGCTGTAGGAGATCAAGTGTTGGGTACAGGCTTAAACAATACGGACATTCGGTGTCTGAATATTCTATGACAAACACATCGTTATCACGTGGACCAGAAACATATTCATTTTCACCAGGAGCTTTTCCTGTAAATGGCGTAGGAGAGTTTTGGACGTTTGGTGCTCCTTGTAGGTAGCCACTAAGTTCTTTGAGAACAGTATTTCGAATGAGAACTCCGTGTGCCAAAATAGAAAGCGAAATAATAATTGCCCCGATAAGAATCATCTCAGGTGTTGTGATGCGCTTGTCTCTACAGGTTCTAACGAGTGACTTCCAAAATGTTGTAATACGTTGCATGAATATAAAATGATATGGGGTGACTATGTCAAAAAGTATATCACGCATAACAGACAGAAGACGTTATGATCTGATGATACATTTTGTATATATGATATAATCGAACGATTATTGTTATGACTGAAGCTCACGTTGCTACGCCGTTTTATCAGGCACACGAAGAAATCCCTACAATAGCATCACATGTCATTGCTGATGTTGGTGTGTTTAGTATTGCAAATACCACAACAACGATTGTATTGATTGGGCTCATATTTGTAGTTGTGGCGCTTGTGGTTGCTCGATTTAAGCTTATCCCAAATAGAGTTCAGCACTTTTTTGAAATTGTATACGAAGCAATTCTTGGTTTTGTTTCATCTGTTGTTGGTAGTAAAGAGAAAGGAAAGAAAATAGTTCCGTATGTGGGAGCTGTTATGGTGTATCTGATCGTTGCTAATTTGCTTCCAATGATTCCAGGTATTGCTAGTTTTTATATAACAACTGAATCAGGGGAGCATGTTCAATTGTTCCGTGGTGCAACTACTGACTTTAATACAACATTTGGACTGGCTCTCGCTGCTGTTTTGGCTATGCAGTACTTTGGCATGAAAGAGCAGGGTGTTTTCGGGTATCTTTCACATTTTATTCAGATCAAGCAGGTTATCCAGGGGTTCAGAAAAGGTCTTGGAGCAGGATTGGTTGCCTGTGTTGGGTTCCTCGTTGGTTTGATTGAAATTATTTCTGAGTTTGCAAAGATGGCATCACTTTCGCTTCGTTTGTTTGGAAACCTGTTTGCTCATGAAGTGCTCACGGTGGTACTCCTTGGTGTATTTGCATTTGGTTTGCCTGCTATTTGGATGGGTATGGGGGTTTTGGTTGGTATTGTGCAAGGTATCGTGTTTACAGCACTTATCACGGTGTACTACTCACTTATCTTGAAAAAAGAAGGAAA
>CAYLOB010000086.1:0-801 GCA_964385205.1 uncultured Candidatus Saccharibacteria bacterium
GAGCAACAGGTACTATTACTTCAGGGAAAATGCTTATGTCCGTCGCCTATACCACCTCTACTTCTACCTCTACAACTGTAACCGTATCAGGAACCACAGTAACTAACTCAGGAACTGCATTTACATCATCTATGGTAGGAATGAAAATTGCATTTAATACTGCAGGTATTGCAAACGTCACCACTTGGTACACTATTGCATCTTTTACTTCAACAAGTGTAGTTGAACTCACGTCTTCTGCAGGATCTCTTGGTTCTGGTCTTGCTTTCATTATTGATTCTGCAGATGTAATTTGTACGGCTCCTCAACTCGCTACAGGAACGGTTGTTGCAATTAATAATGGAAGAATTGGAACACTTAATCATGGACCTGGAGCAGGAGAAGAGTCTCTCTACTTTGTTACTGCTACTCGTATCTACCGAGCCGCTGTCTCAAAAATATTTGCTGGAAACCTTGGTTGGATTTCAGACAACAGACCTGAAATCCCTCCAGGAAGTGCCAGTACTTTTCCTGCAACATCGGCACTTAACGTTGTAGAGATTGCTGATTCAATCGACCGTCTCATTGTTCTTACAACTGGTGCGACTGCCTTCAAACACTATGTTACTCGTTATCCTGCAGTATCTGGAGATCAGTTTGATAGGTTTTTTGGTTTAGATGATAAACAACAAGACCAATCTCTTGCTGATCCTAATGCACCAATACACTTCAACACTGCTTCACAGGTTACTTCAGTATGGAGTGAGAACGGAATTGCTCATATTATCAAACATGGTGCTACTGCAGCCCTTTGTCAATTAT
>CAYLOB010000086.1:811-1716 GCA_964385205.1 uncultured Candidatus Saccharibacteria bacterium
TCCGTTTGATCATGTGTGGGGGGTCGATGATAAACAGCGAGACAGTGTCTTAACAACTGGTGCTTCTTATATTACATCCGGAACAGTTGCGGTTTCAGGGACTGCTGTGACGGGCACAAATACTTTTTTTGTTTCTTCAATGGTTGGATATCGAATAGGTTTTGGTTCAACAGATCCAAACTCAATTTCAACTTGGTATACTATTTCCGCATATACATCTGCAACTTCCATAACATTAAGTAGTAGTGCCGGAACAATCGGAGCTGGTTCCGCGTATGTAATTGATTGGAATAGTTATACTGTCCCACATTTTAATAGTACTTCACAAGTGCTTTCTTGTTGGAGTGAGAATGGTATTGCACATATTGTAAAACATGGGACAACTGCCGTGCTTTCACAAATGTATTCATTACCACTTAGTGCTCATAATACTTTTGCTAGTAGTACTAATCAACGGGTAATTACTCCGGCCATGTATACTCCAGATTGTACTCAATTTAAAAGTGTTGCTGTGGTGCATGATGATAGACTCGGGAGTAATGAGTTTTCAATGAATACCGAGCCTTTTTATTTGTACTATAGAACACAAGGAATTGAGGATGATAATGGAGAATGGACTTTAGTGCCACGAAATGGAGATCTAACAAGTCAGAAAGGGGCACCACGAATCCAATTTATGTTTGAATTCGGAACTATTGGGACATTTTGTATTCCAGCTCGAATAATGTCTTTAACTGTAATTTATATTGATACAAGTACATTTACTGATTTGCATTATGAGCCATCTGCGGGGTTATCAAGTGCTGTAAATAAGCAATTTGTTTGGAGATTTGCAACTGCATTTAGTGGAACAGTACCAACACTGCGTGTCAGACTTTATAATGCTGTAACTGGAGTTTTGCTTG
>CAYLOB010000086.1:1726-3623 GCA_964385205.1 uncultured Candidatus Saccharibacteria bacterium
ACCACACGACTTCTACTAATAGTGGTACGTGGGAAAAATCTACAAATGGAGGAGGTGTCTGGGGTGCATACAATACAACCGATAAAGGGAATGATACAACTTATATCCGCTACACACCGGCTTCATTAGGTGATAATATTAAAGTGCGAGCAGTGCTTACACAATAAATTTAGTAGTAATAATTTTAAAACATGATTCATTTAACAAAAGGGCAACTACTTTTCGATAATCCAGGAATGGTGGTTTGTGATAATACGGGATACTATGATGATGGATCTTCAGTTCTTTGTGCCATGGTCTATGCTCCAGATGAACCTGTCAGTAGATTCGAGGCAAAGTTCATTGCCTTTGGATCAATGGTATATAATATTGCAGAACCAGAAAAACTCCTAGAAGAAATAAAAAAAATAGATCCCGAAACACTCTTTGGAAAGAATAATGGTCAAGTAAATGCAGATAAAATTGTCGAGAAGATTCAGATGGTTGAATCTCAAGATACTGTGCCTGCAAATAATGAAAAAAAGGAAGATGATTCAGAATCAGAACCTGAGGTAGTTGAAAATGCAACTTCAACTGCACCTATTATAAATAATAATGATCAAAATATTCCAGTTACAGAAGATGTACTCGGCACTTCAACAACAACCGTTTCAACTTCAAGTACAACACCTGTAGTAGTTGATGATGTGCCACCTGTAGTTGTTCCATCTGATATCCCTCCTCAAGTTGAGGAAGTGGTTCCTGTTATTGAGAATGTGATTGAAGAACTTGGTAACGTATCGGAGGTGATAGAGCAAGTTGTTGATACAAATACGGCAGGAGGTACAGCTAATTAATGTATTATGGCAATAAATGATATTGTAGCTCAAACAGGGGATGCACAGGATTTTATAGTCGAGCTTCCAGCTGGGAATGGTTCATACGTTCCATTAGACTCACTTGTCGAGACTGACGGTGCCCTTTCGTGTTCTGAGATCCCTGTTATTGTAGATCAAGGTGGAGGAGGAAACATTTTTATTATGTCAGAATAAAGTGGCATCATTTACTGAAAAACTAAAACAATACTTACCATACCTTGAAGATTTGAGACGTAGGCTTGTATGGTCAACTTTAATTTTTTGCGCCGTATTTATAATTGGTTTTTTTTCAGCGGGAAAAATAATAAAGTATTTTGTACACATGTTTAACATTGATAATGTTGTACTTGCAACATCATCACCATTTCAATTTGCAGGACTTGCCATGGATATTGGTTTTTTTTCAGCCCTTTTAGTAACTCTTCCTTTAGTTATTTTTCATATATTTTCCTTTACCTCGTCTGCTTTGACTACTACAGAAAAAAAGTGGTTCTTTTTTTCTGTACCTATTAGTTTGTTTCTATTTTGCCTTGGTTTTTTCTATAGTTTTTTGATATTGTATTATTCATTTGATCTGCTCGCTAAACTAAACGAAAGTTTTGGTATTAAAAATATTTGGGACATAGGTACTTTTTTATCTCAGATATTTATTACATCTTCACTACTTGGTATTGTATTTCAATTTCCGATTATTCTGACAGTTTTAATAAGGCTCACTATTCTTAATGTGAATTTTTTAAAAGAAAAACGAAGAGTCGCTATATTTTCTATAGTTGTTTTGACGGCTTTACTTCCTCCAACTGATGGTTTATCATTACTAGCAATGGTTGTCCCTCTCATTGTATTATATGAAGCAACTATACTTATTAATTTAAATAAAACAAATGTTTGGATTAGGAACTAGAGAATTGATTTTGATAGCAGTTGTTGCAGTTTTACTTTTTGGATCAAAGAAGATTCCGGAACTTGCAAAAAGTGTAGTTGATGCCATTCGTCACTTTCGAAATGCGTTCAAGGATGTTGATGAAAATGGTAATGTA
>CAYLOB010000087.1:0-3590 GCA_964385205.1 uncultured Candidatus Saccharibacteria bacterium
AAAAGAACGGACACCTCTGAATATTTAGAGGTTGAATTTATATCTATCTCCTTAATAATTAATTATAAAAATATGATCTGGACAATAATAGTAGTGCTACTTATCATGTGGCTTTTAGGATTTGGTTTTAAGGTTGGTGGAAATTTAATACACACATTGCTTGTTGTGGTGTTGATACTTGTGATCATTCGACTGCTGTCTTAATAGATTTTTTTGCTATCATTAACACATGATTAGCCAAAACTTTATTTATCTCGCCATTCTTGTCAGTTTTCTTGGTGGACTGGGTTATTTAATAGATACAATAAAAGGTAATATTGTTCCAAATAGGGTAACCTGGTTTCTTTGGGCATTTATACCACTCGTTGCTTTTGTGGCACAAATGTCACAAGGAGTTACGTTCCTAGAGGCCTCAACAGCATTTATGGTGGGTTTCATGCCACTTTTGATTTTTATTAGTTCTCTACTAAAGAAAAGAGCTGTATGGACCATTTCTTTTTTTGATTGGATATGCGGAGGACTCTCACTTCTTGGTCTTTTGTTTTGGATTGTTACAAACGAACCAAATGTTGCAATAATTTTTAGTCTAGTTTCCGACACCTTTGCGAGCTTGCCTACTTATGTAAAGGCATATAAAGCACCATTTACAGAAAATTACGCAGTCTTTCTGGCTGGAGTAATAAATACAATAATAGTAATATTGTCTCTCTCATCTTTTAGTTTTAGTCACATTGCATTTCCATTATATATTTTAATAAATCACGCACTATTTGTGCTGATTATTCTTTGGAGAAGGAGAGTGTTAAAACACTAATAATATTAGAGTCCAAATCTCCTCATTGCTACATGAGATAGAGGTTCCTCCATGTGCTCCTCAGGGAGAACTTGAAGGAGGTAGTCTCGAATATGGTGAGGGTTACCTGCACTGTGGTCAATAGGGATAACAAAAAGTCGCGTTAGATTTTTTTTGGTTTTTATTAAAAGTTCCGGTCGATCTTTAGAGTGAGTTTCTATCCAAAATGAATGAAGGTGTTTATATAGATAAATAGTTTTGTTTATCATAAGGCCTTTTGGAGTTAGACAATATTCAACAATTTCAGGAGGACGCTTTGCAATGACCATTGTCATAACACCTGCGATAATTACAAAAATCCCAAAAAGCGTATTGTCATAAATGATTGCAATTATAGCCACACAAACAGCTGTTATACCGACAGCCCAAAACCAGTCTGTACTTTTGTCAGTGTGTTCATATTCGTATCCTATCCACCTAATTGAGTTTTCTTCCATAGATTTATTATATTTAAAATTATATCATTACATTCGTAAAATATACAAAACAAAAAACTTTTAGCTTCCGCTAAAAGTTTTTTGTTTAAGTCGTTGATACGATTAAATTTAGTTTCGAGATCGAGGTTCCATTGGGCGAGCGATGTTTACGACAATCTTTCGACCGTCAAGCTCTTGTCCGTTCCAGTCTGCGATTGCCTTGTCAGCTTCAGAAGCTTCAGACATCTCAACGAAACCAAACCCCTTTGATCTTCCACTTTCTCTGTCAGTTATAACTTTTGCAGACAATACGTTTCCAGATTTTGCGAAAGCCGATTTAAGGCTGTCATCTGTTGTACTGTATGAAAGATTACCGACAAAAAGTTTCTTATCTTGCATTGATTTTCTTTTTTTCCTAACACTTCGACCAATCCTTAACTTATTTTATGTTTTTGGATTAACGTAAATATCAATACTTACGTACCATAACCATATCACACAAATTTTACTGTTTCAACCGCGCTCTACCTTTGTTTTAGGGGGGGTATTCACATACAATATGACTATGATCGTGGATAAATATGACAATATAAAAATCGAGTCTTCGTGGAAAAAAGCGCTTTCCTTAGAGTTTAAAAAACCTTATTTTCAAGAACTTGCTAGCTTTGTAATGGAGGAATATGGTGAACAAGTGGTCTTTCCAAAACCAGAAAATATCTTTAAAGCGTTTGATTTGTGTCCATTTGATAGTGTGAAAGTGGTTATTTTGGGGCAAGATCCATATCATGGCGAAAACCAAGCTAACGGACTGTCATTTGCAGTAGAGGGAGGAGTTTTACTTCCTCCTTCACTTAAAAATATATTTAAAGAAATGGAAAATGATTTAGGAATCTCTCCTTTAAAAGATGGGGACCTTTCCCGATGGGCAAAACAAGGAGTGTTACTTCTCAATGCAACTTTGACTGTAAGGATGGGAAGTCCCGGTTCACACCAAAAGAAAGGTTGGGAAGAGTTTACAGATGCAGTGATAAAGAGGATTTCTGAAGAAAAAGAACACATCGTTTTTATTCTTTGGGGAAATTATGCAAAACAAAAGGGTGCACACATCGACAGACCGAAACATCTTGTTTTAGAATCTGCGCACCCGTCGCCGTTTTCTGCGCATAGTGGATTTTTTGGATCGAAGCCGTTTAGTAAAACAAATAAATATTTAAAGAAGTGGGGGAAGGGGGAGGTTGATTGGAGGTAATTGCTTTATAGTTTATCAAGATTACAATTACATTATGAAAAAATATACCCTTGCTTTCATATTTAATTCAACACAAGACAAAGTGCTTCTTATGCATAAGTCACGACCGGCAGTCCATGAAGGGATGTTTAATGGTCTTGGTGGAAAGATTGAAGAAGGTGAGAGTTCTCTTGATTGCGTTGTGAGAGAAATAAAAGAGGAATCAGATTTGGTTACTGAAAAGGATAAATGGATATATGTAGGTGAAAAATTTTCCGATGAATGGCGAGTGGAAACATTTTGTTATGTATATAAAGGTGATATATCTGACGCTAAAACCGTGGAAGATCAGCCAATAGAATGGTTTGATGTAAAAAACTTGCCAAAAAATCTTGTCAGCAACCTTGCTTGGATTATTCCTCTTTGTTTAGACAAGATTAGAGATCCTAATTTAGAGGAGGTGAGGGTTTCTTATAAGAGATAGTGTTTTCATTTTAAAACTTCTTCAAGTAATTCAGGAAACTCATCAGTTTTCATATCGTCAAAAACAAAGTGTCCTTTTCCTAGTAGAGAAACTACTTTTGCATCAAAAGCCTTTTTATACAAAATTACATTTTCTTCTCGATGTTTTGGTTCCTCAGGTGAAGTAAAAATTACAATTTCTTCGACCCTGTTTTTTATTGTTGGATCAATAATAAAATTATAAAGTTCTTTGTTGTGTTCTGCGTTTGGATAGTTCCCAATATTTTTGCCAGGAGCGACAAGAATCAGTTTTTTGATTTTCTGCTTGGTTTCTCCTAGCCACCGAGGTAAAAAGGCACCTCCTGCACTATGTCCAATTAAGATGCTATTTTCATTTACAGGCAATTTCTCAAACTCACTTTTCCAATCTCTATAAACAGGCTCCCAAGGAACTGGCATATTAGGAGTAAAGGTTTCGATTCCTCTTTTTTCAAGTTCTTGTTTCATCCAAGTAATCCATCTCTTTTTACTTCCGATTGGTGTCCAATGGGCTTGGCTTCGCGGTGAACCGTGGATGATTACACAGTTTTTAGTTTTCATAGTTTGAGTATATCAAAGTTAATAAAAGTGG
>CAYLOB010000088.1:0-2292 GCA_964385205.1 uncultured Candidatus Saccharibacteria bacterium
CGACGATTCCGATAGATAAAGACATTTATAGAATATATCAGAGTTTAGCGTTTTTATAAAATTTTTTGATAATTAAATAAAGTGTAAAGTATATCGTTAATAAATTGACAAGCATTGACAAAGTATGTTTTTTGACTAGTATTATTATCAGATTTAACTATAATGTACATTATGATGAAAACAGAAACAAACCCAAACATGCTTATGCAGAAGTATCTTACCAGTGAAATAAAGGAAAGTCTTGCAAGTATTCAAACATCTCATGGATGGACACTGGAGAAAGCAATAAAAACAGGTTTTGATAATCCTGATTCTAATATTGGAATTTATGCTGGTGATTCAGAATCATACAGTGTCTTTGCTCCAATTTTTGATCCAGTTATCAGAGATTATCACAAGTATGACATGACAGGACATAAAAGTGATTTTTCACTTGAAGGTCTTTCTGTTGAGAATATTGATCCTAATGGTCAATACATACTGTCAACTCGAATTCGAGTTGGTCGTAATTTTAAAGACTTTGCTTTTCCTTCGGCAATTAGCAAACAAGACCGTATCACACTAGAAGGTCAGTGTAAAGAAGTTCTTCAAACACTACCTCAAGGTCTTAAAGGTACGTATATTTCACTTGATATGATGACTGATGATGAACGAAATCAGATGATCAAAGATCATTTTTTATTCAAACAAGGTGATAGATTTCTTGAAAGTGCAGGTGTAAACCGTGATTGGCCAAACAATAGAGGAATTTTTTTCTCAGAAGACAAGAAGTTTCTTGTTTGGATTTCAGAAGAAGACAGCATGAGAATCATTAGTATGCAACAAGGTGGAGATATTGCTGAAGTTTTTGAAAGATTATCAAAAGCTTTAGAACATATTAATCAACACATTGCATTTGCGTTTGATTCTACTCGTGGATATCACACCACCTGTCCAACAAATCTTGGGACAGCAATGCGTGCATCAGTACACATTAAAATTCCTAAACTTTCTGCACATCAAGATTTTGAGAAAATATGTAAAGAACTAGGTCTTTCAATTCGTGGAGTTGATGGAGAACATTCAGAATCTTCTGATGGTATTTATGACATATCTAACAAAAGACGCTTGGGTGTATCAGAAAGAGAAATTTTTGAAGAATTATATAATGGAGTAAAGAAACTAATAGAACTAGAGTCTTCTCTTTAAAAACAAAACACCCTGTGAAGGGTGTTTTTATTTCATTACCTTTTGCAGATCGTCTTTGTATTTCTCCATGACACGCATTGTCGCCATAGTCTGATCCATGCCACCTTTAATTTTCTCTTGAATTTCCTTCCCTATTTTTTCAAATAATTCTGGATGTTCTATGACAACACTAATAATACGATCTTGCTCAGCTTCAGGCATGCCTTTGAGCTGAGATTTGAGCATCTTTTTCATTAAAAAATTCTTAAACATACATGCAGTATACCAAAAAAATCTGTATAATCAACGCATGGACAAAAAGTATTGGTCCCGTTAGAGATCGTTTATGTTTTATTACACTTATATATTAAAAAGTAAGAAGGATGGAAATATCTATACTGGATATACAAAGGATCTACGGAAGCGCCTAAATGAGCACAACACCGGTAAATCTATCTACACGAAAGGACGAGGTCCGTTTATTTTGATATACTATGAAGCATGTTTATTGGAAGATAAAGCAAGGTCGAGAGAATTATATTTAAAAACGGGAATGGGAAAGCGTTATCTGAAGAACAGATTAGGCGCTTCCTATCTCTAACGGGATGGACAAAAAGGAAGCATTACGGCAAATACAAGAGCGTAATCATGACACATGCACCTGTGCACTCAAAAAGACTGCTACACAGCCGGTATTCGGCGACGGCAACCCAGAAAGCGAGATTGTATTTATCGGTGAAGCACCGGGCAAACAAGAGGATTTAGCGGGTACACCATTTGTCGGTAGTTCTGGAAAATTCCTTGCAGAAATGCTTGCGACTATCGGGATGAAGCGTGAAGATGTCTATATTACAAACACTGTCAAATACCGTCCACCTGACAATCGTGACCCACTTCCTGAAGAAAAAGAAGAGTGTAAAGATTGGCTCTATGAAGAACTCACGTTTATCAAACCAAAACTCATCATCTTCCTTGGTAGACATGCCATGAATACCTTTTTTCCTGATCTCAAAATCAGTGACGCTCACGGAAAACTTATTGAAAAAACCTTTACAGATTTTCCTGACACGACACACTTCCTCGCTCTCTATCATCCTGCTGCGGCACTTTATAATGGCAGTATGC